>NZ_JBEPMA010000010.1:0-69351 GCF_040545475.1 Peptoniphilus olsenii
TTCCTCCTGGTTGTTTTATTTTTTGCTTAAAAACATTGTACCAGTTTTGGTTTCAAATGACCTATTCTTTTTACACAATTATATGGACTTTATCAATATCTTTCTATTTTTTATAAAAAAAACATATTTTGTTACAAAAAGTATAAAAAACTATTTTTTTATTCCATATTATGATATAATATCTTTTAGACTAAGTTATGATAATTTACTAAAGTCTATTATATTAAGTTTAAGGAGGAGAAATATGGAGAATACACAAAAGAAAAACTATACCTCAAAAGATATAGCCATATTTTTAGCTTATGCACTTTTTGGTATATTTATGTTTTTTATTCCCATAACAATTGGTGAAAAAAGTACAATACCTATTGACCATATCACCAATTTTGTAAAAACGATTCCAAATTATAATTTCATATTTGGAATTTTTATTGTACTCGCTGGCATATTATATGCTATAAAAACAAAGGGTTGGCAAGGCTCTGCTTTAAATACAGTATTTTTTATTTTAAAACTTACAAGTCTTATGTTTTTGTTTATGTATGTAACTAAGAAAGGACCAGCAAGATTTTTTGAAGGAGATATGCTCCCTCTAATTTGGAATGGAATTATGGTTTCTGTAACTACAATAGTGCCAATTGGTTCAGTATTCTTAGCATTCTTGACAGGATTTGGACTCATGGAATTTATTGGGGTATTTATGGAACCTGTTATGAGACCAATATTTAAAACACCTGGTAAATCTGCAGTCGATGCGGTTGCATCTTTTGTAGGTTCATATTCACTTGCACTATTAATCACTAATAGAGTTTATAAACAAGATTATTACACTACAAAAGAAGCAGCTATAATTGCCACTGGTTTTTCAACAGTTTCCGCTACATTTATGGTTATAGTAGCAAATACTCTCGATTTAATGAATCACTGGATTTCTTATTTTTGGATAACGCTCTTTGTTACTTTTCTTGTAACGGCCATAACGACAAGGATTTATCCCCTATCTAAAAAGCCTGAAGTTTATTTTTCGGGCGAGATTAAAACAAATGATGTAAAGAAGAAAGTTACTTTTAGAGATGCTGTTGAAGCAGGTATGAGTGCTTATAAAAATTCTAAATCTCTACCAGTTGTCATAAAATCAAATTTTATTGATGGATTTAAAATGGCATTAAATATTGCACCTTCCCTTCTAGGAATAGGAATGCTGGGTTTAATATTGGCTGAGTATACACCAATTTTTGATATTATCGGTTATATATTTTATCCTTTTACTCTAATAACTAGAATACCCGAACCTATGATTACTGCAAAAGCTCTTGCACTCTCCATTGCAGAGATGCTTCTTCCTGCACCAATCGTTGCTGGTGGAAATTTTGATATTATTACGAGAATGTTAGTAGCAGTTGTTTCAGTTTCTGAAATATTATTTTTCTCAGCTTCTATTCCTTGTATTATGGGAACAGATATTCCGATAAAGTTTACAGACTATATCATTATATGGATAGAGAGGGTAATATTAAGTATTTTAATTACTGCACCAATTTTATGGTTATTTTTCTAAAAATAGAGCTATTATAAAAATTTTAAATAAATGCAAGTTATAATAATATAACTAACAATAGTAATTATTATATACTCTTATATTTGAAGCGTTTTCAATATAAAAACTATTCTTTATAAAATGTGTCAATTAAAAATTATAATTATCTTAAGCGGCCCTATCCCTAGAGATAGAGTCGCTTTTCCTTTTAGATTAATAATTAAATTATTAATTTGCAGTTATAATAGATTATTTAAGTTTTAGTTATATTTTAGTTTTTTTGAAAATTCTCCTGTACTCAGATGGAGGAGTACCACATAATTTTTTGAAACGTCCTGAAAAATAACTAAAATTTTCAAAACCCACTTCTAATGAAATTTCTAATATTGTCTTGTCAGTCGTGCTGAGTAATAATTTTGCGTTATCAATTCTAATATTTATTAAGTAATCAATATAATTAGATCCAGTTATTTTTTTAAAATTACGACTGAAATAGTAAGGTGAAAAACCAGCTACAAAAGATATTTTTTCGAGGGATATATCTAACATATAATATTTCTCAATATAGGATTTAGCAACATTTACACCTCTTTTTATTGAGTTAGTTTCTTCAAAATAATCTACTATTGTTTTTAAATATTTTTTTATTATAGCTTTAATTTCGTTCAAAGTCGTGGTTCTTAACAATGATTCAGTATTATCCATTAGAACAACATTTAAAATATCTTTATTTTCATCGAAACTGAAGTAGTTTGATATTTCAAAAATAAATATTAAACTTATCGATTTTATATAGTTAGAGTCATAATTTTTTGCTCTTAAAAAGTAATACATCCTTTTTATAATTTCGTTTGCTGTTTCAATATTATTATGACCTATATTTATTATTAAATCATGTAAATATATTGTCTAAAGCTCTAAAAGATTCTTCATATGCATCGTTTAGGTTTTTTTCATCTTTTTTATAAGAACTTACTCCTATACTTACAGAATATTTTGTCATATCGTGTAAATTTATTAACAATTTATTTGTTATTTTATCAACATATTTCATAGCTTCTTTTTCACTTCTGTCTTCACAATCAATTAGAACTATTACTTTATCGGTTCCTATTAAAGTAGTCGCTACAGATTTAATTCCTTCTAATAGTAAGTTTGTGGCATCAATTAGCTCTCTCTTTAATTTGTATCGTGCTGTATTATTATCTTTTTCACATAGCATCCAAAAATTATCATAAATTATTGTCAAAACAATATTAGGTCTTATGTCAAGGTTAAAGAGTTTGAAGATTTGTTTTGAATTTTTTGCTCTTTCTAGGTTGCCATAGATATAATTATAAATATATTCTCTCTTTAGGATATCGATTACAATGCTCTTTAATATATTATTATTATTATTATAAATATATTCTCTTAAAAGTTTAAATTGGTTTAAGCCTTCTTCGCTTGGATTATCGAGGATATCAAGGAATAGGTCTAAATTTTTCTTTTTATTTTCCATAATCATCACTAAAAAGATTATAACACAATAAAAGCAATATATTAATAATTATAAGCAATAAATTTCATAGATAATATGAAATCATAATACTATAATAAAGTAAACATATGGAGGTGTATTATGGATAATAATTTTGTGATAAAAGAAGAAAAATTGTATAAAGATACTGGTCTTTTGTTCAAATTTATTCTATTGAGTGCTATTGGAATTTTTATGTTTTTCGTTCCTGTAAAATACAATGGACAAGCTACAATACCTTTAGAAATTGTAATATCTTTTTTGATTGAAAAATTACCTATTGTAGTAAAAATTTATGCATTTATTGCTATTATGATTGGAGCATTTCGGCCATTTGTAAGAAAAAATTGGAATATAGATAAAGTTACTACCTTTTTTTCTATATCAAAGTTAGTTGGAGCTATTTTCACAATAATATTATTTTCTGGGTATGCACCAGAGGCTGTCGCTAGACCTGATCATGCTCCATTTTTGTTTGATTCTTTAGCTGTTCAGGTAGGGACACTCATTCCTATAGGATCTATATTTTTAACTTTTTTGATGGATTATGGATCTATTGATTTTATAGGACAATTTCTAAAACCTGTAATGAGAAAAATTTGGAGAACTCCTGGACGAACAGCGGTTGTAGCAGTGGCTTCCTTCATGGGTTCTACTGCCGTTGGTGTTATGATGACAAATGATTTATATAAAGAACTTAAATATAGTATTAGAGAAGCTGTAGTCGTAGCCACTTCTTTTTCGACTGTAAGCATTTCATTTTTTGTCGTTATTGCAAAAACAGCTAACATAATGGAGCTTTGGAGTGAGTTTTTCTTTGAGGCATTTCTAGTTACTTTCGCAGTGACTGCTATAACTGTAAGAATACCGCCTTTATCTAAAAAACCAGATACTTACTTTTTAAATCAAAAAGGAATTCCTGAAGAAGATATAGAGGGAAACTTGTTTGTTGGAGCTTTGAACAACGGATTAGGAATTTGCAAAAAGGCTGGTAATGTTTTTAGAGTAACTGCACAAAACGTTATTGATTCTTTTGACTTAGTATTTGAAGTTCTTCCAAATTTTATGTCTATTGGATTAATTGCCTTGATAATTGCAAACTATACAACTATTTTTGATTTTTTTGGATATATATTTTACCCATTAACTTATTTGTTGAAAATACCAGAACCTTTATTAGCGGCTAAAGCGGCTTTTTTAGGACTTGCTGAAATGTTCTTACCAGTCATGTTGGTTAAAGATGCACCACTAATTACTAGATTCGTGCTTTGCGTGATGAGTGTATCTCAAATTTTAATGTTTTCAACAACAATACCAACAATAGTTTCTACTGAAATACCAGTATCTATTAAAGATTTAGTTATTATATGGTTTGAAAGAACTATATTGATATTTTTAATTACTGTTCCTATAGCTTATTTACTCATAGGATAAAGAAAAGGAGAATAATATGTTTTACGAAACTCAAAAAAATAATCATGGATTACCACACAACCCTTTTAAATCATGCACTGTACCAAGATGTATAGGGTGGATATCAACAAGAAATGAAGATGGATCTGATAATATTGCACCATATTCTCAATTTACTAATTTAACTTTTGACCCACCATATGTATTGTTTTCTGCGAATCAAAATATTTTCGAAGATAGAAAGAATACAGTAAAAAATATTGAAAGAACAGGTCAATTTGTATTTAATATGGTTAGTGAAGAATTAGCTGAAGCGATGAATAAATCTTCAATTGCAAAATTACCTAATGGATTGCAGGATAAATTTGAATATATAGGTGTAGAAAAACAAGAAGCAGAATTAGTAGATGTCGCAATGGTAAAAAGTTCACCTGTTCACTATGAAATTGAATATGTACAAACATTAAGACTTCCTGGCAATGACATTATAAATACAATAGATGTTATAATTGGTAAAGTAATTGGAATACATATAAAAGATGAATTTATTAACGACGAAGGAAAAGTTGATATTGTAGGTATAAGACCTGTGGCGAGACTTGGATATTTTGATTTTACAGTTGTCAATAATTCTTTTGAAATGGCTCCACCTAAAATTGAAGATGAAAATCTTCAATTTTTAGTGGACAAAGGATTAGAAGGAATAGCGGAAGATCAAGAAAAATAATATTAAATCATAAAAAGCTGGGCTTAGTTCACCCAGCTTTTAAGCTATATTTATTTAAAATTAAAGTTTGTAAGCCACTATTTTGTCTTCATCTAGTATTCTAAGAGTAAATGATTCTGAAACAAATAATCCCACTGTTTGAGGATCTTCTTTTTCATATCCTATTGAAAAGTCATGTCCAAGGGTAAATTCTATATCTTCTTCCTTATGAGGGATTAATACTGCACCCTTGCATGCTTTCGATTTAATTATTGAACCACCTATCAATTTTTTAACTATATTTAACATATAGCCGCCATCAATGATTACATTAATCAAATCATATGCTTTTTCAGAAACAATTAAGTCATAAGGTCCTTCTACATAAGAATATTTTAAATCCTCAACGCCTTGACCAATATTTTTAAGAATAGTATTTATTTCTTTGCCAAAAGAATATTTGTGGCCAGCTGCTTCTGCAAGTCCAGTTATTTCATTTTTATAGCCATTTAATATAACATCATCTTCAAACATTGCAAGTTTTTCACAAGCAGCTTCAAGATTATCTAAATTAATATCTTTAGCTCCACGACTTACATTGTCTAGTTCCCATCTATCAAGATTAAAGCTAACACGAGCTTCTACAAGACTTTTAACCTTGTATTTTCCTGTGCAAATATTTGACACATCTTTGCTAGGTTTGTTGTCTTCTATTATATCAAGTCTTCCTTCAGGAACTGCAGGGTAGTCCCAGCCTTTAGGACCATTTATAGCAAGTGATTTTCTTGCCATTAAAACATTTTTTAAAACGTCTCTTGCCGATTCATCTATCTCATCCCATGCTTCTTGTGGTATGGGAGCGAGACTTCTTTTTAGAATATCCATCTTATTCCTCCTAATTATTTCCTAATTATTAAAGTTCTCCTATTCCAAGATCTTTATTTTCTTTTTCAGAAGCACATTCTGCATTTTCTTCTGCTTCCATAATAGGAACATCAGTAAATAGATAAGTTCTCATTTGTTCATCCCAACCTTCTTGATTGCGACGAAGCCATTCAAGACTCATCATAGCGTGTTCCATTTCTTCAACCGCATTGTGCCACATAATTTCTTTTAGTTCTTCATTAGTAGCAACCTCTACTCTTTGAGTGTACCAAAATACAGCTTCAACTTCTTCTATAAAACTTTTTAAACCACGTACTAAATCTCTTGCCTCTTCTGACATTTCACTAGCTGGTTCATGATAATCTGACATAAAAAAATACCTCCTAAAATTATTTATTCATTTAAAATACATTTGTTATTTATTTACCCTATTAATATTAGGTTACACAAAAAAACTATGCATCAGCATAAACAGTTCTTATTTGCTTACAAATACTAAAATTTAAATAAAATTTAGTAATATTTTTAACCTATTTTAAAAATATTTTAATATGCACAATAAAAAAGGCAGGATGACCTGCCTTTTTTATTAATTATTTGAAGTTTTTTCTATTTACATCATAGCCCATTTCTTTTAGAATACCTGTTACAGAATTCTCAGGCACTAAATGTGCTGATCCGACCAAAACGAAGTATGTGTTTTCACCATCTTGTTTTAATAATTTGTCTATTTTTTTGGCCATGTTTTTATCTCTTTCGAAAGTTAGGGCATTGGTAAATTCTTTTTCCGCACTGCTACCACCATCAATATAGAAAATTAGTTTTTTGTCATTACCTTCTACCCAAGCATTTAAAAGGCCATCCATAGATTTATTTAAATTTGTATAGCCATTTTTTTCAATTTCAGGCACAATGTTTTTTATCATCTCTATATAAGTTTCTTTATCAAATTCAGAAAGTACATTTGATTGGTACTCTACAGTTTCCAATTGATCTATTGGTATTTTGTTTAAGAGTGCTTGTGATATAAAATAAGATTCTATACCATAGCTTGCAGCTAAAGCTGATTTACTTGGATCACTTGATAGATTGTTGTATAGTGCCCAAGGTCTCATTTTTTCTATAGAACTTTCTGGTATACCATAGCTTTCAAATATATTGACAACCCTTTTATATAATTCCTCGCCTAAGTCATCTTTTAGAGTAGAATTATCTTTATAATAGGATTTATCTTGAACTACTTTTGCAGCTTCTTCTTTCGTTAAATCAATTTCCATATAGATTTTAGAAGATTTAATCAAAGCATCTGTAATTTCTTTATTTAGAGGATACATTTTTGGTTCGCCCACGTGGACAGAGCCTAACATATAAACTGTATTCTTGTTATTTTTGACCTCATAGAAAAATCCTTCTGATGTTTGATTTTCTTTTTGTAATTTTTGATTGACAGCTCTTCTGTATAGAGCTAGCATCTCTTCAAGTGGTATTTTAGAATTCAAATATTTTTCACCCGATGAACCCATAAATACCTTTTGATTTTTTAATTTTTCGATACTGTATTCATCTTTAATAAGGCTTGATATTGATTTTAAGATTTCTAATCTAGTAGTGTCTTTGAATGTAAAATTACCAGTGTCAATCCCTGCAGATGATAATTTTTCCTTAGATAGTTTAAAAACCGTATTTGCATCAGCAAGCGTGGCCACTTTTCTAAAATCAGAACCATCCAAGAATCTTTCTATTGGGAAAAGCCCCATAAATTGCACTTCATTTAAATCATTTACAGCCCAAGGACTTAAACTTAAAAATTCATTTGGAGAAGAATTATCTTCAGAGTTTTCCACTTCTTTTATGTCTTCTATTTTATTATCTAAACTGTCATCTTTGTCTGAAATTTTATTTTCTGTAACTACTTCTTTATTGTCAAGGACTACATCTTCAACTGTTGCCGCAAAAGTGGGCACAATGAGAGCAGGTATTAATAATAAAGTAGTGATAAGTTTCTTTATATTTTTCATTTATTCCTCCTTAGAGAATTTTATAAAATTAAATTCTTATCTTTATTGATACCACAAAAAACAAAATATAATTATAAAACTATAAATTATATTTAGATATTTTTATAAAAATTAGTATATTTAATTAAATATTTTCCTTAAACTTTTTAGTAACTTTTCATTTTCTTTATCACTCAATATACAAAATCTAAAATAAGAACTATCAAGTCCACGAAAATTCTTACAATCTCTTATAATCATAAGCTCTTGTGCCAATATCTGTCTTAATTTAGTAGAGGTGATTTCATTGTGAATTTTAACTAGAATAAAATTCCCCTTGCTTTCTATTGGCTCTAGATTTGTTATTTTATTTAATTCTTTGAGTAAATATTCTCTTCTAGTTTCAATAAAACTATAGACATTATTTAAATATTTGTCATCCTTAAACATTTTTTGACCACATATATCTGCTACAGAGTTTATCTGCCATAAAACTTCTTTGTTTTTGAAATTTTCTATTAATTTAATATCACTTGTAAGTCCGTATCCAAGTCTAATACCTGGCAGTGAAAAGAATTTAGATGTTCCCCTAACTATAAGTAGATTTTCATATTTCTTAGTGAGTTCACCAGATGAATAAATATTTTGGTCACAAAATTCCACATATGTTTCGTCAACAATAAGTTTAACATTTGTATTTTGTAGAATTTTTTTAATCTCATCTTTTTTTAATATTGTACCAGTGGGATTATTTGGATTTGCGAACACTAATAAATTAATTTTTTTGAGATTAATTGCATTGATTATTTCATCTACATTTATTTTAAATTTATCTGTATAATTTAAATCAAAATAAAAAATTCTGGAATTTATTTTTTCAAGTTCCTCTTCATATTCGCTATAACAAGGGCTCAGTATCATTGAATTAGCAGACTGATAATATTTTATACTCTCTTTTAAAATCTCTGTGGCCCCAAGTCCTAGTATAATATTTTGTGGATTTGAATTTGTATAATCTGCTATTGATTTTTTCAAATCTATATATTTTGGATCGGGATATGTGAAAAGTAGATTTAGATTGTCCTTTAAATATTCTAAAGTTTTTTTGCTTGCACCTAGAGGATTGATATTTGACGAAAAATCTGAAATTTCTTTTACATCTATCTTTTTACTTTTTGCTATATCAAATACATTAGCACCATGGCTTGTCATTTTACCACCTCATTGTAGTTTTTATCTATAATAATTTTATTAAAAATTCTAGTCAGCTTTCATTTCAATTGTACTCTATATTAAATGAGAAATAAAGATACTTTAGAGCCTCTTTAGGGTAATATATAAAAGAGGTGTTTCATGAATAATTTTTTAAATGATTATAAGGATTTTGGAAATAAAGAAATCTATACAAAAATGAATGAAATTTTTGACCATAGAATTTCGGGTTATGGAAATGACGAAATATGCAATAGAGCTAGAGAAGTTTTAAAAAAAGAAATAAAAAAAGATTGCGATATAGAATTTATATCTGGCGGAACTGCAGCAAATATTTTGGCAACTACATTTAACCTCATGCCATATGAGGCAGTTTTATCTGCAACTACAGGACATATTACCCATCACGAGACTGGGTCAATTGAAGCAACTGGTCACAAAGTTGTTACAATAGATACACAAAATGGTAAACTCAAACCCGAAGATATTGAAGAATTTATAAATACCCAAGCTAAAGAGATAGATGTAAGTGTAAAACTTATTTATATTTCAAACACAACTGAGCTTGGTACGGTTTATAGCATTGATGAGATTAAAGAAATATATGCAATTTGTAAAAAATATAATTTATATTTATATATTGATGGAGCAAGAATTGCCCATGCATTGGCAGCTGGTAATATGAATTTAAGTGATATTTCTAAAAATTGCGATATATTTTCAATAGGCGGCACAAAAAATGGTGCAATTTTTGGAGAAGCCATGATTATTTTAAATGATGATTTAAAAGAAAATTTTAGATCTTATATGAAACAAAGAGGCGCAATGATGGCAAAATCTTTCTTGATAGGACTATCTTTTGAAACTCTGTTTGAAGATGGACTTTATTATAGAAATGCAAAACATGCTTATGACATGAGTAGAAAACTCGTTAAAGGCCTAAAGAGTAGAGGCAGAGAACCTCTATTTGGAGAATCTAATCAAATTTTTATTAAATCTAGTCCAAGTGAAATTGAAAGACTATCAAAAGAAAATATTTTTGAAATTGAAAATAAAAAAGAAAGTATAATTAGGCTAGTGACAGACTATAGAACTAGAGAAGATGAAGTAAATGGATTTTTAAAATCAATTGAGGTGTAATTAATTATGTTAAGAAAAGATATGACGGTAGAAGAAGCTGTAATGGAAAATAAAGATGTCATGCCAAAGCTTGCAGATATGGGAATAGACTACAATTTAGTTGCAATGGAGAATTTAAATGATGCACTTGGCGAAAAAAATATAGATTTTGATAGATTTGTTGAAGAGATTGAAGGACCCAATATTTATAAAGAAGTTGAACAATTTCGAGACAAAAGTATAGAAGAGATTATAAAACACATAGTTACAGTTATTCATCCATACGAACTCGATATGGTTGAGCAAATTGACAGCGGATTTAGAAAAACTATCAAGAAATACTACAAAGAAAGAGGAGAACAGCTTTTTGTAATCTATGAAATTGTACTGCTCATTAAAGCTGAACTCGTGAGTCATTTTTCTAGTGAAGAAGAATTTGAATTTAAAGAAGCTTTAAAAGGTAAAGAAGTCGACTTCGAAAATTTAATTGCAGAACATGAAAAGACTATTGGTCTATTTGATAGAATTAAAGTTTTAACTCATTCTTATAATTTAAATACAGAAATTAGTGAAATTAAAGAACTAGAAGACAAAATGAAAACATTAGATACTCACATGAGAAAACATATATATCTTGAAAATGAAATTTTGTTTAAAAAGTAAGTTATAAAATAGATTTTTTATAGATATTTTAATAAATAATTATTAATAAAAACACATTGAGGGAAGAAAATACTTGTCTAAATTTTAATAAGTGTTATCATTTAGATAGGTGGAGTTGATTTATATGAAAAATAAGAAATTTGATGTAGATGGCATGACCTGTGCATCTTGTGTGGCAAATGTCACAAAGGCTGTCGAAAAATTAGATGGAGTCAAAGATGTAAATGTAAATCTAATGACAAATTCTATGAAAGTTATCTACGATGAAGATAGTACATCAGATGATGAAATCATAACTTCAGTACAGAAAATTGGCTATGATGCCAGCATAAGTGGACAGAAAAAAGAAGTATCCTTAAATACTTATGATAGAGAAAATAAATTAAAAAATAGACTGATATATTCATCTATTTTTATGATAATTTTGATGTATGTAGCAATGGGAGAAATGGTAGGGCTTTCTCAAATACCTCTAATTAGGGGAGAAAAAGGACTTGCCAATTTTGTATTCACACAGTTCATATTGGCACTGCCAGTAATTTATATAAATAGAGATTTTTATATAAATGGCTTTAAAGGATTAAAAAATAGAGCACCTAATATGGACTCTTTAGTAGCACTGGGTTCAATATCTGCTCTAATTTATGGAATTTTTGCCATATATAGAATAAATGAAGGCCTTGCAACAAATAATATTAATTTAATTCACAGATATAGTCACAGTCTTTATTTTGAATCTGCTGCCATGATTTTAACCCTTGTTACAGTGGGCAAATATTTAGAAGAAAAATCAAAAAGTAAAACCAGATCTTCATTAAAAGATTTGATGGATTTAGCACCTAAAAAAGCAACTGTAATAGAAGATGACAAAGAAGTAGTTAAAAATATTGAAGATGTAAAAGTTGGAGATATTATTTTAACAAAACCTGGTGAACATGTGGCTGTAGATGGCGTAGTAGTTGAGGGTATGTCTTCTGTGGACGAGTCAGTGGTGACAGGAGAGTCAATACCTGTATCCAAAAAAGAAGGAGATAATGTCATCTCGGGTTCTGTCAATACAACGGGCTCTTTTAAATTTAAAGCTACAAAGGTTGGCAAAGACACCACAATTTCACAAATAATATATTTAGTAGACGAAGCTAACCAGTCTAAGGCACCTATAGCAAAACTTGCAGACAAAATATCGGGTGTATTTGTGCCGAGTGTTATTGCAATTTCTGTAGTGACATTTATTGTGTGGATTTATTTGGGAAATGACTTTGAAACTGCACTTAATTTTGCAATTTCAGTTCTTGTCATATCATGCCCATGTGCACTTGGGCTTGCGACACCAGTATCAATAATGGTCGCCACAGGTAAATCGGCAGAATTTGGATTGCTATTTAAAAATGCAGAAATTCTAGAGAATTTGCATAAAATAGACACAATAGTTATGGACAAAACTGGAACAATAACAGAAGGAAATCCAAAACTAACGGATATCAAAACAGAATTAGATGAAGAAGAATTTTTAAGGATTGCATCATCCTTAGAGAAAAATTCAGAGCATCCACTTTCAAAAGCAATACTTGAATATGTAAACGAATCTAAAATTGATGTGCCAAAATCCACAAACTTTAAATCTTTTAGTGGGAGAGGCATCTTGGCAGATTATCGAAATGAAAAGTATTTTGCAGGCAATCTTGAATTTATGAAAGAGCAAAATATCGACATAGGAGATTATGAAGATTATGCTGACAAACTATCTACAGAAGGCAAGACATCTATGTATTTTGGCAATGAAGAAGATGTGATTGGCTTAATTTCAGTAAAAGATTTGCCAAGAAAAAGCTCCAAAAGAGCAATTGAGCTTCTTCATAATAAAGGAAAAGAGATTATAATGCTCACAGGAGATAATGAAAAAACCGCAGAAGCCATCAGAAAAGAAATTGAAATAGACAAAAAATTTGCCGGATTACTACCTCAAGACAAAAATAAAAAAATAGAAGAATTACAAAAATCTGGTAAAAAAGTTTTGATGATTGGCGATGGAATAAATGATGCCCCCTCACTTGCAAAGGCAGATATTGGAATGGCAATAGGGCATGGAACAGATGTGGCAATTGAAGCATCGGATGTTGTGCTAATGAGAGGAGATTTACTCGATGTAGTTAGTGCCATAGAAATTTCTGAGGCTACAATTAAAAATATCAAAGAAAATTTATTCTGGGCATTTTTCTATAATGCAATAGGAATTCCATTGGCGGCAGGATTATTGTTTCCATCATTTGGGATAAAACTATCACCTATGTTTGCAGCATTTGCGATGAGTATGTCATCAATATTTGTAGTGACAAACGCACTCCGCTTAAAAGCATTTAAACCCCGTGGAGTATATGAAAAAAATTCAGCATCAAAAGAAATAACAAGTCATGAAGATGATGTGAAAAATAATGAAGAAATTTCTACAATAAAAGTTTCAGATATGACTTGCCAGCATTGCGAAAAGAGAGTAGAAGATGCACTTTTATCGACAGGGAAAGTTCAGTCAGTAAAAGCAGATGCTAAAAGTGGAGAAGTAAAATTTATAAATAAGGGTATAACAAATGATGAAATAGAAAAAATAATAACACAATCAGGTTATACATTAAAAGAAAATATAAAAGGAGATATAAAAATGGAAAAAATATTAAAAGTAGAAGGTATGAGTTGTAATCACTGTGTAGCCGCAGTAAAAAAAGCCTTAGAATCTGTAGAAGGAGTAGAAAGTGCACAAGTATCACTTGACGAAAAACAAGCCGTTGTAGTGGGAAATGCAGAAGATAAACTATTAGAAGAAGCAGTAAAAGAAGCTGGTTATGACGCACAAGTACTTTAAGTTAGATAATTGCCCCTATCCTTTAAGGACGGGGGTTTTTTAATTTATTTATATGTATTGTAAAGTTAATTTCTTTTGAAATGAGTTATATTTTAGAGAAGTTTTAGTATTAGCATATAAATAATTGTGTTAATATAAAATTATAATAAAGACTGGAGGCTATAAAAACTTTGAAAATTACAAATTTTGGAACCACAACTCTATTGTTTGACGATGGAAAAAGTCAAATTCTTTTTGATGCTCATTTTACTAGACCTTCTGTCAAAGAATATCTCCTAAAAGAAGTCTCAAGCGATGAAAAAGTTATAGAAGATATGAAAAAAGCTCATAAAATTAATAGACTCAAAGCCATTTTCATATCTCATTCACATTATGATCATGTTATGGATGCCCCTTATATTGCAAAGACTACAGGAGCCGCCTTATATGGAAGTATTACCACTAAAAATATAGCCCTTGGAGAAAATGTAAATAACAGTCAAATAGTAGTTTTTGAAAATTATCAAGTATATCAAATTGGAGATTTTAAAATAACTGTAATTCCAACGCTGCATTCGAAACCACGAATATTTAATGATGACTTGGGCGAAGAAATCAAAGAACCCCTTAAAAATCCCAAAAAACTAAAAAATTTTAAAGAAGGTGGTTCTTATGATTTTTATATAGAAAATAAAGGAAAAACATATTTAATACATCCAAGTGGAAATTATATTAAAAATAGACTTAAAGATTATAAAGCTGATGTAGTATTTTTGGCAATAGCTGGACTTATGAAAATGGAAATTAAAAATCGAATAGAATTTTTTGATGAAACTATAAACATTACAGATGCTAAACTTGTTATACCTATGCATTGGGATAATTTTTTTAAACCATTAGAAAAAGCAACTAAAACTATGCCAAGAATTGCAGAAAAAGTAAACAATGGATTTTTTGAACTTGTAAACTACTGTGAAACAAATGGAGTCGACACAATTATTCAGCTGCCAAGGACTAGTTTTAATATATAAATAAAAGTAAGTAGCAAACTAGGCTCTTTATAAGATATAATAATCATTAGATAATAGAAAAATTGTAATCAGGCTTTCTACCCAAAATTTTTTGGATTATAATTGGGTGAGAAGAACATATATTAATTAGTTAATAAATTGAATCATTTTATAAAAATTGAATATTTTTTAATTTATTAATTGAAGTTAGACTAAATACATTATCAGATAAAAATTAAAGAGGAGAAAATGTCAGAAATATTAGATTTTAAAAAATACCCACTAAACTCAGTTTTAAAAAAACTACTAAAAGATAAGACTACAAACAAAAATATAATATGGGCGACTAATGTATTTGAACACCTTGGTCGTGAATTCGATGATAAAAACGAAATAACTGAAATTGTTTTTAAAATGGGATTTAATTTGAGGCCGCGAATATTAAAAAGTACAGAAGAAAAATTAAATAGAACTAGAAATAAAGCAGAAGTTTTCACACCTTCATGGATAGTTAATGAGATGAATAATTATGCAGACGAGATGTTTTTCGGCAGAAAAAACGTTTTTAATATTGAAAAAGGAAACACTTGGGAAGTGGTTAGGCAAAAAATAAAATTTCCAAAAGAAAATATGTGGAAAAATTATATCACAACTACATTTCTCGAAATAACATGTGGTGAAGGGCCTTATTTAGTTTCAAGATACGATGCCACAAGTGGAGTATTTATAGAAGATACATTACATAGAATAGGAATCCTTGATAGAAAGCTCAGAATTGTAGATGAAAATACAAATAGTGAAAAAGAATGGATAAACTGGGCGACTAAAGCAGTCGAAAGTGTCTATGGTTATGAGTATCAAGGAGATAATCTTTTGATAGCAAGAGCAAATATACTTCTTACTTTTGTGGATTATTTTGAAAAAAGATGGGATAAAAAACCTGAGAAAAAACTTTTAAATACAATTACAAATATTATAACTTGGAATATATGGCAAATGGATGGATTAAGTTATACAGTACCACTTGCCGCAATCAAAGATAAAGATAAACAAATAAATATATTTGATATTTTAGATAGTAAATTAGATGATGAAGAAGTAGAACATGAAGTTAAATATTCTAAAATACGTGACTGGAGGAGAAGAGAGTCAAGGTATTTTAGAGAATATAAGGAGCAAGATATGAAGAAATTTGATTTTATTATTGGAAACCCACCTTATCAAGAAGAATCAAAAGATACTAGCGATAAACCAATATATAACTACTTGATGGATGAAGCTTATATGATTTCTGAGAAAGTTTTATTGATAACTCCAGCAAGATTTCTTTTTAATGCGGGAAACACATCTAAAATTTGGAATAAAAAAATGTTAAATGATGAACACTTAAAAATCGTAAAGTATGTTCAAAAAAGTAGTAAAGTATTTTCACAAACTGATATCAAAGGTGGAGTTGTAATTACATATAGAGATGAAAATAAAAACTTTGGAAATATAGAAGTTTTTATAACTTATAAAGAATTACGTTCAATATTTTATAAAGTCAAAATAAAAAATGAGAAAAGTTTTAGTGAATTAATATATGCACCAGAAAGTTATAAATTATCAAAAAAACTCCATGAAGTATATCCACAAGCCGAAGAATTGCTTAGTAAAGGTCATAAATATGATATAACAACAAATATTTTTGATAAATTACCTTTTATTTTTATAGAAAATGGTAATTTTGAAGATGGATATATTCAAATGATAGGAAGGCAAAAAAATAAAAGAGTTAAAAAGTGGGTAAATAAAGACTTTATAGAAAATCACGGGAATCTCCACGCATATAAGGTAATACTGCCGAAATCAAACGGGTCTGGAGCCTTAGGAGAGGAGTTAAGCACTCCCCTAATCGGGGAGCCCCTAATCGGGCATACTCAAACATTTATAAGTATAGGAAAATTTGATACACTAGGAGAAACAAAAGCCTGTCTTAAATATGTGAGAAGTAAATTTGCAAGAACAATGCTCGGTATATTAAAAATTACTCAACATAATCCTAAAGCTACTTGGAAATATGTCCCCTTACAGGACTTTACAGAAAATTCGGATATAGACTGGTCAAAGTCAATTCATGAAATAGACAATCAATTATATAAAAAATATGATTTAAGTGAAGATGAGATTAATTTTATAGAAACAAATGTCAAGGAGATGAAATAATGCTTAATATTAAAACTACTAAAGAAGTTATTCCACAATGTTATGCTTATACTACTCCTGGAATTTCATACCACAATGGCTGGACTAAAATTGGTTTTACGGAACGTGATGTTGAAACTAGAATTAAAGAACAAACTCAAACTGCAGGCATTAAATTTGATATAAAATGGCACAAAAATGCAACTTATGAAGGCAGCCTAGAAACTTTTACAGACAAAGAATTTCATGGATATTTGAATAGATTAGGTGTTAAAAGAGAGCCAAGTACAGAATGGTTTAAGATTGATTCTACTATTGCTAAAAATCATTTTAACGATTTTAGAGAGAATAGAGGAATCATTAAGTCAAATGATGATCCAATTCCATATATACTGCGTGCTGAGCAAGAAGATGCAGTAAAAAGAACAATTAAATATTTTAATACGCACATAAATGGAGAATTTTTGTGGAATGCGAAGCCAAGATTTGGCAAAACTCTTTCAACTTACGATTTGTGTATGAAAATGGATTTCAAAAATATTTTAATCGTTACTAATAGACCTGCAATTGCAAATTCGTGGTATGAAGATTATCTAAAGTTTATTGGCGCAAGCTCTGGATATTATTTCGTGAGCCGTGTTGACGCTATTAAAGATAAAGAACATGTACTGTCAAGAGATGAATATTTAAACCTTTTAACTAATGATAATACTCGTGGATGTATTGAGTTTGTGAGCCTTCAAGATATTAAAACTTCAAAATATTTTGGTGGAGATCCTAATTTAGATAAATTGGAAGAACTGTATAAAGGGCTTGATGAAAAAGGCAATAAAATGGGAATCACCTGGGATATTTTGGTTATTGATGAAGCACATGAGGGTGTAGACACTTTAAAGACTGATGTAGCTTTGGATAATATTGATAGACTAAATACACTTCATCTTTCGGGTACTCCTTTTAAGGCTATTGCAAGTGATAAATTTCCACAAGATGCGATTTACAATTGGACTTATGCTGATGAACAAAAGGCAAAAAGGGATTGGGATATTACTAGTGAAGAAGAAAATCCATATTATACACTTCCTAAACTAAATCTTTTTACTTATCAAATGTCAGAAATTATATATGATAATTTAAAAGAAGGTGTTGAAATTAATGGAAATTGGGAGAATTATGCTTTTGATTTGAATGAATTTTTTAAGACTAAAGAAAATGGCAAATTCTTTTATGAGAGTGACGTAGATAAATTTTTAGATGCTCTTGTAAATTTGGAAAAATTTCCTTTTTCAACTCCAGAGCTTAGAGGCGAACTAAAACATACTTTTTGGCTACTTGATAGAGTTGACAGTGTAAAAGCTATGGCAAGAAAATTAAATGACTCACCAATTTTTAGAGATTATAAAGTTATTGTTGCAGCTGGAGATGGAAAGCTCTCAGAAGAAGATGAAATAAAAAAATCATATGATAAAGTGGTAGATGCTATTAAAAAATATGAAAAGACTATCACCTTGTCTGTAGGTCAGCTAACCACTGGCGTAACTATTCCTGAATGGTCTGCTGTACTTATGCTTAGCAATATGGCAAGCCCAGCACTTTATATGCAGGCTGCTTTTAGAAGTCAAAATCCATGTTTATTTAGAGAGAAGGGGAGAGCGCTTAGAAAAGAAAATGCTTATGTATTTGATTTTGACCCAGCGAGGACTCTAAAGATATTTGAGGAATTTGCAAATGACTTAAATTCTGCCACTTCCAATGGAAAGGGAAATACTGGTACTCGCAAGAAAAATGTCAGGGAGCTATTAAACTTTTTTCCAGTTTATGGTGAAGATGAAAAAGGTAAAATGGTTCTTCTCGATGCTGAAAAAGTTCTAATTACTCCGAGAAAAATATACGCTAAAGAAGTTGTGAATCGTGGATTTATGTCAAATTTCTTATTTGCAAATATATCTAATATTTTTAGTGCACCAAATATTGTCAAAAAAATTGTAGAAAAGATGGATAAAGGGAAAGATTTTAAACCTCTTAATATAAATGAAAATACGAGAGATGAACTGGATTTAAATGATAATAATGAGGTTGATATTCCAAAGGAAAAAATAATAGGAAAAGCCAGGGAATTATTTGGCCAAAAAATCTATAACGATACGGATGAAATGATTTCGGACATATATTTAATTAAAGAAGATGGGACTGAAATTGGAACCGATACTTTAACATTTGAAAATGAGAAGAAAGATATAGAAATTATTAAAAAGACAATTATAGATCCAGTAAATAATATGTTAATTGATATTGCAAAAGATGGTTACGGAAAAGATTTAAAAAAATCTACAGAGAGAAATACTCTAAACATATTGAATAAAGATGCCCAAAAGCTAATAACTAGTGAATATAATGATTGGAAAATCGATAATAATAATCTTGTAGATGAGAGAGAAGAAAGAATAAAAGAAGCCAAATCTATGGCAGACACTACAAAAATTAATGAAGAATATGAAAAGAAAATTGAAAATAGAAAAAAAGAACTTGTGGAAAATATAAAAACAAAAATCAAGGAGTCTGATTACCTCGATAAATCCACAGAATCTATCATACAAGAAGTGGAAACTGAAAAGAAAAAAGAAAAAAAGAAATCTCATGAAGATGAAATTAGAGATAACCTCAGAGGGTTTGCCCGAGCAATACCTTCATTTTTAATGGCGTATGGAAATGAAGATACAAGACTTTGTAATATTGAGAAAATTATTCCAGAGAATGTGTTTAAAGAAGTTACAAGTATCAGTTTAGATGAATTTATCTTCTTAAGAGATGGTGGAACTTATTTTAATGAAGAAACTGATATAGAGGAACATTTTATAGGTAATTTATTTGATGAGACAGTCTTTGATGAATCTATAAAAGAATTTCTATTAAAGAAGAAGGAACTTTCAAATTATTTTGATGAGAATAATAAAAAAGATATATTTGACTATATCCCTCCTCAAAAGACTAATCAGATATTTACTCCAAAGAAAATAGTAATAGAAATGGTGAATTTCTTAGAAGAGGAAAACCCAGGTTGTTTTGATGATTCTGATAAGACATTTATAGATTTATATATGAAATCAGGACTGTATATTGCAGAGATTGTAAAAAGACTTTATAAAAGTGATAAAATGAAAGAAATTTTTCCAAATAGAGAGGAAAGGTTAAACCATATTTTTGAACATCAAGTTTACGGACTTGCCCCAACAGAAATTATTTATAGAATTTGTGAGAATTTCATACTTGGGTTTAATGGTGATATAAAAATATTAAAACATAATCTCAAAGAGTTTGACGCTCTACCTTATGCAAAAAAAGGTAAATTAAAAGAAAAACTCGAGGAATTATTTTGAAAGATTTTTGTGATTTAGTGTTGTAATTTTTATAAAAGGAGACAATATGTGCAAAGAAAAAAATGAAGAGCTTATTTTTAAAGACAAACTAGAAGATGTTGTTAATGGTTTTGGTGAGGGCAGTCAAGAGGGAGCAAAAATTGCTATTAAAAATTGCCAAGAGGATTTTGGTTTTGTTTCTGTCAGTCATCAAAGGCAGATTGCAGAGGCTTTTGGTTTAGGCGAAAAAATTATAAGTACAATTATTAAATTTATGCCTTCTGTAAAAGAGTCTAAAATCGGATATGAAATAGTGTGTTGCAGCGGACCGAGATGTGCCAAAAATGGCTCTATGGAAGTTTTGAAGACTGTTAAAAATGCTTTGGCAATTGATTTTAATGAAACTACAGAGGATGGCAAAATAAGACTAAGAAGTCAAAACTGTTTTAAAAAATGTAAATACGGTCCAAATATAATGATTAATGGTAAATTTTATCATCATATGGACAAAGAAAAGACACAAAAAATTATGGAAGAGATTATAAAATAATTATAAAAGTATTATCAATTTATTAATTATTTGAATGCAATTTTGAATTATTAAAACAAAAGCTTCATATAATATTGGGAGTGACATATGCTTAGAAAGAGAATTATATATTTTCTGCTCGTAATTTTAATAGTTCCATTTGTCTATAGTTTGTTTTCAAAAAGTTATGATAAATCTAATTTAAATGGTGATTTTTATCCTGCCCAAGATGTTAAATTCTTGTATGATCTTAGCTATAAATTAAATGGAAAAATAAAGAGAAGACAAGTTATTTTTGATGAGCAGTTAAAGATGATTGATGATTCAGAGGAGTTTATACTCATAGATTTATTTTTGTTTAATGATGAATATGACAAAGATAAGATGAGTTTTAAAAATCAAGTTTCATTAATGACCGATAAACTCATTAAGAAAAAGAAAGAAAATCCAAATATTGACATTGTTTTTATAACTGATGAGATAAATAATTTTTATGGCGCTTATACTGAAGATAATATAAAAAGACTAAAGGAAAATGGGATAGATGTGACAATTACAGACCCTAATATGATAAGGGATTCGAATCCAACTTATTCTGGTTTTTATAAGTTTTATCTAAATTGGATGGGTTCGCCTGAAGGTGGTAGTATTCAAAATATTTTTGCTCCTAAAGGGCCTAAAGTTTCTGTGAGGAGTTTTCTAAAGTTATTGAATTTTAAAGCAAATCACAGAAAAGTTATGGTTACAGAAAAATGCGGATTAGTTTCGTCATCTAATCCACATGACCCTAGCAGCAATCATTCAAATGTTGCTGTCAAATTTTATGGTAAAGCAATGGAAGATTTAATACAATCTGAACTTGCTTTAGTTAATAACACTCACCCAACTATCGAGAATTTTAAAGTGAGAGATTTTGAAGATAAAGATATTTATTTGAGAGCTATCTCAGAAAAGGCCATATATAGGGCCTTGAAGGATAATGTTGACAAAGCCTCTGCTGGTGATGTGATTAACATTGGAATATTTTATATTGCCGACAAAAAACTTTTAAAAGATTTGTCTAGTGCATCAAATAGGGGTGTTAAGATAAATATTGTCGCCGATTTAAATAAGGATGCTTTTGGACTTGAGAAAAATGGATGTCCCAACAGACCCGCATTAAGCGAATTGGTTGATAAAAACCAAAATATAAATGTAAGATGGTACAAAACTCACGGAGAACAGTACCACTCTAAATTTGCCTATTTTAATTATAAAAATGAAAAGCCAAGAATAATATTGGGAAGTGCCAATTTTACAAGGCGAAATTTACAAAACTATAATTTGGAGACTGATGTAGAGGTAGTCTTTAATAAAAATAGTGATATTTATAAAGAACTTGATAATTATTATAAAAACATTTGGAATAATGTAGATGGCGAATATACTCTACCCTTTGAACAATATTATGAAGATAGTATATTTTTACGCACTTTGTGGAAAATACAGGAAAGTACAGGGCTTTGTACTTGGTAGCAAAGAATTTTTAAAAAATTGGAGGTCAGAATGAAAACTATTAAATCACAAAATGAGCTGGAAAATAAATTATTGAAGAAATTTTTAATTATTAATTTTGGTTTGGTATTTATACTCGGAATTTGCATTTATTTTGCCAAAAAGCAAGACTTTCCGCTTTCAAATTTTGCAGCACTACAAATGTACTTTCCCGCTTTGGCAGCAATAATTAGTATTTTAACAACTGAAGTAGATGTTGATAAAATAGCCAAAAGGAGCTATCTAACTTATATTGCACTAACTTTTGTTTTTGTAATTAATCTAATTTCTAATTTTGTGTTTAAAAATGTAGATTTTAGCAATATCATATTTATTGTCAGTTCTTTAGTTTTAATAGTTGTTTTTATACTAGAAGATAAAACTAAAAAAGATAAATCTAATTTAAGAATATACTCTTTAAAATCAAACCTATTAACTCTATTGATATTTGTGATAATATATTTTTTTGTCGCAAGTTTAGCAACTCTAGTTACAGAGGGATTTGAAACTTTAAAAGGATTATTTTCTATTAAAAAACTCATTATTCCTTTAATACTTTTAATTAATTTCCCACTGTCTTTTTTACCATTTTGGGGCGAAGAATATGGATGGAGATTTTTTCTTCAACCAATTTTACAAAAAAAATATGGAATGAGAAAAGGATTAATATTCTTGGGACTTATATGGGGTATATGGCATCTTCCTTTAAACTTATTCTTTTATGCAGCAAAAGGCAGCGAACTTATTTCAATTGTCAATCAACTAGTTGGTTGTATAGCTCTAGCTATTATTATGGGATATGCATATACAAAGACTAAGTCAGTTTGGACTGTTTCTTTGATACATTACTTTAACAATAATTTAATTTTATTTTTTTCAGATAATTTGGATCCATCTATTATAGAAAATAGAGTTCTTAATTGGAATGACTTTTTCATGACAGTAGGAATTACAATTGTTCTTTATGGAGTATTTTTGTTTACAAAGCACAACACAGACTCTGCGTATAGAATACCCACAGCAGTAGAACGTCTTGCAGAAGATTGATATAAAAAGATAGGGTTTTTATGAAAAATGGTTTAAAAATATTTAGTATAATTGCTATTTTGGTAGTTTTATTTATCATGAATAGCTTTGTGGGTAATCCTATCTCTAAAGAATTGGTTAGAAATTCTGCCGATAAATATTTAGATAAAAATTATAGTGATATTAACTTTGAAAAATCAGAAGTAGTATATAATTTCGTAAATCGGACTTACACAGTTTTTGTTCAAGATAAAAAAAGTATCGACAATAAATTTGAAATAGGATTTGATTCACTAGGAAGATTGAAATACGATACATCGAGCGATATTTTATTTAATACTTTTATAAGATATGAAGAATTTATAAAAAAATATGGAAAGCAGATTGAAAACAGAGAAAATACCAATTACGAAATAAACTTGTCCATCGCAGATGAAGATTATCACAATAAAATAAAATTAAATGATGAAATAAATATAGATAAATTTCCTTTCAATGTAGATGCAAATATATATGCCTTTGCCGAAGAACCTAGTTATGATTTAGCCTTAGCGAACCTAAAAAATTTGATGAATATTTTAGACAAAGAACCATTAAATATAAATAATTACTCAATAATATTAGTTCCTGAAAAAGATAGAGCTAAGAATAACGAAGCACAAAGTTGGGCCAATGCACTAACTATATTTGATATCCCATCCGATTTTATGAAAAAAAGTAGTGTAGAAGATTTAAAAAAGCATCAAGAAAAGATGCATAATGCTAAAATATAAATGCTTCGGAGTATTATTTGAATAGAGGTAGGAAAAGAGGTTAAATATGAAAATCACAAAAATAGCACAACATGAAACAATTACTCATCCACTCATGCCACTTTATAACCATAATTCAAAAGTACTAATACTGGGTTCATTTCCATCAATTAAAACAAGAGAATATGGATTTTTCTATGGGCATCCTCAAAATAGATTTTGGAAATTAATGGAAATATTATTTGATGGAAAACTCAGTCGGGATATTGATGAAAGAAGAGAGTTTTTGTTAAAACACAAGATAGCAATATATGATTCAATATATAAATGCGATATTATTGGTTCAAGTGATGCAAGTATTCAAAATGTGGTGCCATCAGATTTATCAAAAATATTTAAAAGTGCAAATATAGAAGAAGTGTTTTGCAATGGAAACACTGCATATAAATATTATAAAAAATACCACAGTAAAAAATTTAATCTAGAAGCCGTAAAGCTACCATCCACGAGCCCTGCAAATGCAAGATACAGATTAGAAGATTTGGCACGTGAATGGAAAGTTATATTGAAGTATTTGGAAAATTAGTAGTTAGTATTAAAAAATAGTGTATATAAAAATAAGCTTTTTTATTTTTTTAAATAATTTTTTGTTATATTTATAAATTCTTTATATGCATCATTGAGAGCTGCTTCTTTTAAATAGGAGATGACAAATTTATCGCTCCTTCTCTTCTTGCCGATTGATAGAAAAACTAATTTTTTATCATCGATATCTATAAAATTATTGCCGATTTCATATGAAAATGCTATACCTTCTCCTATAGAAGCTAAACTTAATCTCGTTTCCATGTTTTTAATAACCATGGTTTTGGGCTTTATATTATACTCCTCGAAGTAAATATTTGCTAAGCTTCCAAGTTTAGCTTTATAAGGGTTACTAATAAAAAATATTTCGTCTTTCAATAAGGTTAAATCGATCCAAGGAAATTTAAATTCTTTTTTGTCTTCTACATAATTAATGTATTTGGAATTGGCTGCTATGCCAATGACTACCTCTTCTTCCTGTATTATTTCATAATTCAAATCAGTATTAAAATTGTCAGTTATATAAATTCCTATTTTAGACTCTTTATTAAGAATAGAATTTTCAATTTCGTTAATGCCTTGTTCGTTTATTTCTAGGTCAAAATCAGGGAATTTTTTTCTGAATTCTGGTAATACAATAGGCAATATATATAAGTCGCGAGTAGGTGTTATAGAAATTGTTAGCGAACCTTTATGTAAATTATTAATTTCGTCAAGTTCATATTTATAATTCTTTTCAATTTTAAGTATATCTTTACCAGCATTTATTATTAAATCTCCAGAAACTGTTGGTACTAATTTTCCATTACTTCTTTCGAATATTTTTATTCCATACTCTTCCTCTATCTTAATAATCGCCTTAGATAAAGCGGGCTGAGTTATAAATAAAGATTGAGCAGCTTTAGAAATATTTCCATATTCTGCTGTTGCAATTAGATATTCGTAATATTTTGAATCCATTATAAAAGTATCTCCTTTTTCTTATTATAACATATTATCATATTATTTATAACTAATATGAATTTTACTAATACTATTAATGATGTTATACTTTATCTAAATAAAGGAGGAAAACTAAAAATGAAAGAAAACGTTAGCGGAAAAGGAATTAAAAAAATGCCACATACCTTAGTTATTCTGATGTTAATAATTTTAGTGGCTGTTGTGTTGAGTTGGGTTATACCATCGGGCGAATATGTCAGAGTAGAAAACGATTTAGGAATAGAAGTTATTGATCCAAGTAGTTTTCATTACATAGATAAAATTCGCGTGAATCCTTTAAATATATTCACAATAGCTATCGAAGGTTTCGAAAAAAGTGCAGTTTTAATTTGTGTTATATTATTTTCGGGGGCAGCTTTTAATATAATTACCAAAAGTGGTGCTTTGCAATCATTAATAGGTATGGTATCCCGTAAAACAAGAGATAAAGAATATTATTTTATATCAATATTAACATTAATTTTTGGTTTGATTTGTACGACTCAAGGTGTAAATACTTTCATAGGTTTTGCACCTATAATGGTCATGATTTCGTTGGCTTTGGGATATGATTCAATAGTAGGAGCTTCGATTATACTTCTGGGCGGAGCTGTGGGTTTTTCTACTGGAACATTAAATGTTAATACTACTATTGTTGCTCAAGAGATAGCTGGTCTAGCTCCGTATTCTGGTTTGGGTTATAGAGTATTTAGCTTTATTTTATATTATATAGTGACAAACTTTCTCTTGATAAAGTATGCTAAAAAAATAAAACAAAATCCGGAACTCAGTCCTATGTATGAAATAGATAAAAAGAGAGATATTAATTCAGAAGATAATAAAGATTTTAACGAATCAATGAATACTAGAAAATGGATGGTAATTATATCTTTGTTTGCAGCTTTATTTATTATTGTTTATGGTGGAATTAAGTTGGATTGGAAGATGAATAATACTGCAGCAGTATTTATTTGGTTAGCTGTCTTAGCAGGACTAATTGCTGGTTTTACTCCTTCAGAGATAGCAAAATATTTTGTTGAAGGCGCTAAAAAAATGATAGGTGCTGCACTTATTATCGGATTTGCTAGAACAGTATCTGGGGTTCTAGATGAAGGCAAAATTATGGATACTGCTATATTTGCTATGACTAATGCTATTAATATGTTTCCACATATAATCAAGGCACCTTTGATGTTTATAGTTAACATTATTGTAAATATGTTTATAACTTCAGGTTCAGGACAAGCTGCTGCTGTAATGCCAATTTTTGCTCCATTAGCAGATACAATTGGAATTACGAGACAGACTGCGGTATTGGCATATAATTTTGGAGATGGATTTTGTAATTATATTTTACCAACATCAACCGCTTTGATGGGTATATTAGGGGCTACAGATATTCCTTATGATAAATGGATGGTATTTATGGGAAAAATATTTGGTGTTTGGATTGCTTTAGGATCATTGATAATGATAGGGACAAATTTTTTCAATTATATATAAAAGGAGATTTATTTGAAAGAGAAGTTATTTAAAGATATTGAAAAACAAAAAGATACATTAGTCAAAATGTCTGATGAAATTTTTGATAATCCAGAACTTGCATTTGAAGAAAATTTTTCTTCAAAAATTCTAGAGGATTATCTTGAACACAATGGTTTTTATGTCGAACGTGGATTGGGGAATTTGAAAACTGCCTTTAGAGCAATATATAGAAGCAATGAAGATAGTGAAATAAATATTGGTCTTTTGTGTGAGTATGATGCTTTACCAATGGGGCACGGATGTGGTCACCAATTGCAAGGTCCATCTATTGTTGGAGCTGCTGTTGCTCTTAGGAAATTAGAATTACCCTTCAATTTAATTGTTTATGGAACTCCAGCAGAAGAAGGCGGTGGGGGCAAGATAAAAATGCTGGAACAAAACTTTATGAAAGAATTAGATATTGCTTTAATGATGCATGGAGGGCCAGCTACTCAAGTTGACGTTAAATCCATGGCAATGTCTACACATAAAGTTGTATTTAAAGGTAAAAGTTCACATTCAGCATTAAAACCCGAAGATGGACGTTCTGCTTTAGATGCATTGATGTTGGCATTCCAAGGTATTGAATTTCTTAGGGAACATGTTAAAGAAGATACAAGAATGCATTATACTATAAGCGAATTACCAGGTCCACCAAATGTTGTTCCAAGTAGAGCTGTTGGAGAATTTTCTTTGCGAAGCTATAATTCTAAATATTTGAATGAAATAGTCGCTCGTTTTGAAAAAATTGTAAATGGTGCTGCTTTAATGACAGAAACAAATGTAGAAGTTAAAAATGTAAAAAGGCTTGAAAGTAAAGTTCCCGTGCATTCCTTAAATGAATTATTAATAAATAATGCTAAATTAATAAATGCTCCTAATCTTAAAGAAGCTAGAGAAAAAACAGGTTCTACAGATTTTGGAAATGTAACTTATATTATTCCGGGAGCTTGTATTAGGGTACAATTTGTTCCTGATGGAACAACTTCACATTCAGATGTATTTTTAGAATATGGTAAGACTAAAGAAGCTCATGAATGTATAATAAATTCAGCAAAGATATTGGCAGCTACTGTTTTTGATTTAACTAATCTTGAAAGAATAAAAGAAATAAAAAAAGAATTTGAAAATTACAAAGATAGAATGTAAGAAAAAGTGCCGTTACAGGCACTTTTTCTTGTTTCAAGTTAAACGGATTTGAAATATTAATGTATAATATATTATATGAATAGGAGGACCTATATGTTTAATTATAAGGATTTTCTTTATATAAAAACTATAGCAGAAGAGAAATCTATTTCGAAAGCTGCTGCTAAACTTTATATCTCGCAACCTAGTTTATCTCAGACTATACAAAAAATTGAAGAGGGTCTTGGTACACAAATTTTCAATCGTAGTTCTCAAGGTGTGAATTTGACTTTTGCAGGTGAGAAGTATTATGAAACTGCACTAAAGGTCTTATCTATATATAATGATTTTACTAATGATATTTCATATATTAATAATCTTCAAAAGGGAACTATACATGTGGGTGCTACTACTTTTTTAGGTACAATGATTTTCCCTGAGGTAATAATTGATTTCAACAGGAAATATCCTAATATTGAAATATATATAACTGAAGGAGATTCAAAATCTTTAGAGAAAAAAGTCGAGAACTTTGAGGTAGACCTTGCTCTTAGTCATTATCATCCATTAAGAAGAAATTCTGCTATTGAATACAATGATTTGTATTGTGATAGATTTGTAGTGGTAACTGAAAAGAATAGTCCTGTTTCTAAATATTCTAAGTTGAAAGATGATAAAAATTATTTAAGTTTAATTGATTTAAAGGATGAAGAATTTATTTTACTTAGAAAAGATAGAGGAATACGTCGTATTTGTGACATTATATTTGATGAAGCAAAGTTTGAACCTAAAATAAAATTAACAACGACTAATTTTGAAACTGCTAAGCGACTGGCTATCAGGGGTTATGGAATTACGATCATGCCACATTATTATCTTAAAATTTTTAATGAAGATATAGATTATGATTATTATTTTATTGATTCTGAAGAAGCTTATTGGATACGATGTCTGTGTGCTAATCCAAATATGTATAAGTCCAAAATTACTTTAGAATTTATTAAGACTGTAGAGAAGTTTTTTAAAGAATAATTTTATTTTAGGAAGGAAATTTGTAATGAATATATATCCGGAACATAAAATTGTAAATGAGAAATATGAAATAGAAGAGTTTAATGGTGATACAAGTTTAATTTGCAATACTTTATCTTATAATATTTTGCAAAAACACAATAAATCTGATTCTGATATAGATTTAAAAATAAGTTTTGATAGTTTGACATCGCATGATATTACCAGTGTTAATATTATACAAACTGCTAAAGCTATAGGACTTAAAAAATTTGAAATACCCTATGTATTTACAAATTGTCACAACAGCTTATGTACAGTAGGTGGGACTATAAATGAAGATGATCATGCTTTTGTTTATTCTGCCGCAAAAAAATACGGGGGAATATATGTGCCTGCTAATTTAGCTGTTATTCATTCGTATAATCGCGATATGATGACTAAAATTGGAGCAATGATTTTAGGTTCGGATTCTCATACTAGATATGGAGCATTGGGGACAATGGGTATTGGTGAAGGTGGAGGTGAATTAGTAAAACAGTTAATCGGCGGTACTTATAATATTAAATTACCTCAAACTGTAGCTATAATATTAAAGGGGAAACCAAAAAATTTTGTGGGACCTCATGATGTGAGCCTAGCTCTAATAAAAGAAGTTTTTGATAGCAATATTGTAAAAAACAGAGTGTTAGAGTTTATGGGTGATGGAATTTCTAATTTATCTATTGATTTTAGAAATAGTATTGATACAATGACAACGGAAATGGCGTCTTTATCTACTATTTGGGAAACTGACAATAAAGTGAAAGACTTTTATAAGTCATTTGATAGAGAATGCGATTTTAAAGAGTTAAAGTTAAAAAATAGAGCATTGTATAGTGCGGTGATAGAAATAAATTTAGGTGAGATAGAGCCAATGATAGCTTTACCTTTTCATCCTAAAAATGCCTATACAATAAAAGAAGTTAAAGCAAATCCTGCGAAAATTTTTTCAAAAATTGATAAGAATATTGAAAAGTTTTATCCTAATTCAATATATAAATTATCTGATAAAATATATAGAGGAGATGTATATGTTGATCAGGCCCTTATAGTTGGATGTGCTGGAGGGACTTGTGAGAATATATATAATGCTCGACAAATCTTAAAAAATAAAAATATAGGAAATGCAAAATTTAATATGTCCGTATATCCTCAGTCTGTGCCTTCATATTTGTCTTTGTCAAAAAATGGGATTATTGATGATTTAGTAAGAGCTGGAGTTTTGATTAAACCATCATTTTGTGGGCCTTGTTTTGGAGCGGGCGATACTCCAGCAAGTGGAGAGTTTTCAGTTAGAAATGCAACACGCAATTTTCCTTATCGAGAAGGTTCTATTCCTTCTGAAAACCAAGCTTCTTTTGTAGCGCTTATGGATGCAAAATCGATTGCAGCTACAGCTTTAAATAAAGGTAGGCTAACAGGAGCTGATGAATTAGAGGAATATCAATTTAGGCAAATTAAATTTGAATATGATAAAAGTATTTATAAAAACAGAGTTACTGATTGTTTCAAAAGAGCATCACAAAATGAGAATCTAATTTTAGGACCTAATATCAAATCGTGGTCTAATTTTTGTAGTCTTAAATCAAATTTACTATTAAAAGTGTGCTCTATAATTTTTGATGAGGTTACAACTACAGACGAACTCATACCATCAGGCGAAACTGCATCATATAGGTCAAATCCTTTTAAGTTAGCAGAATATACCCTATCCAAGAAAGATCCATTTTATGTAAAAAGAGCATTAGAAGTGAAAAACTTAGCTAAAAAAAATACAGATATATTAAAAAATATTCTATCTAATTACAATTTAGATAAAGATGATTTAAGTATTGGTTCTACAATTTTTGCTAAAAGACCAGGTGATGGTTCGGCAAGAGAACAGGCTGCTTCTTCGCAAAAAATACTAGGAGGATGGGCTAATATTGCCATCGATTACGCTACTAAAAGATATAGAACTAATTTAATAAATTGGGGGTTATTGCCTTTTAGGGTAGATGCAGAAGACTTCAAAGAATTTAGTATAGGAGATTATATATTAGTCGAGGATATTCTTAAAAGTTTAGTTGCACAAAAAACTAAGATAGTTGCCAAGAATTTAACTAATGATAAAGAATTTTATTTATATTTAGATAAGTTATCTAGAGATGAGACTAATATTATAATTAGTGGAGGGCTAATAAATTACTATAAAAATAAAAAATTATAAGCATAATTTAATTAAAATTTTTATAAATATTAATTAGTCAAATTCAGATGAAATGTTATAATTTTTAAAAAACAACAAAACCTAACACACATGATAAAATTCCAAGACCTACGCCTGTCATCATATCGATAATTACATGTTGTTTTGTAAATAATGTTGAAATTATTATACCTATGGATAAGAGTGAATATATTATTTTTAGTTCCACTGGCAATGTTTTGCTGAGGTTTGCGAATATAAAAATTATTGTCGAAAGCGAGCAATGAAGGCTTGGCATGCAGTTTAATCCTTTATAACTAAATTTATATATTATTTTTAACATCCATCCACCGAAATATTTGTCTAAGTCTTTTGGTCTTATAAATGTTGTGGGATATATTATATAAATCAAGATGCTTATTAATACATCTATAATCCATGTTGCCATATATATTTTGTATAAATCGACAGATGATTTGAATAGACTTATCGGAAAGATTGCTATTATCGGAAACCACATAATATATATCAAAGTGAAAAGTGTAATTAATGGAATTTTTTCATCTAAGGGTATGTTTATATATTTTGGGTTTTTTTGAAATATTTCGCAACCAAAGTAAAGTACAATTTGTATTAAAATCATTATAATTTGGTATTTTACCACATCTGAGGTATTCATTTTTGCTCCTTATTTTATCAATATTGATTATAGGATAGCAATATTTTTAATATTTATTAAGATATTAAAATTTGTATATGGATTATTTTGTTTGCATCTATTGAGGACAAATATAAAAATTAATTTTGCCATTAGCAAAATTTTGGTGCTAGTTCATATAATAGATTTTACAAGAATTTTCATCTGTAATTTTAATTGAGATTTTACACTTTTATTTATTTAAATGTTATATGATATAGATAATATTGGGTATTGATATATTTTTGTATTTCAAGATGTAATTTCAAGGGGGACAATATTGAAATTTTGGGTTTTTATGTTCGTGATGCTATTAATTGTACCTTTAAGTATGATTTTTGTTGGTAATTATTTTTATAACAAACCGCCTAAGTCTATCAGCAAGAGAACTGGTTATAGGACTAAGAGATCAATGAAGAGTAACGAAACTTGGCTTTTTGCAAATAAGTGTATGGGTAGATTGTGGAGAAAAGTTGGGTTATTACTTATATTGACTTTAATTCCAATGCTTTTTGTGATAAATAAAAGTGAAGATTATATTGGCGTTGTGGGTGGGATAATTAGTATTTTGCAGGTAATTGCTATTGTGGGTACTATTATTCCCATAGAGAAAGCTTTAAAAGAAAACTTTGATGAAGAGGGAAATAAAAGAGTTTAGATGATATAAATTTTAGATAGCTGTTGTTTAAAAATCATATCATCTATTTATCATAATATTGTATTATTGCGATTTACATCCGATGATTATTATGATATAATACAAACAAGTCATCATATGCCTTGTAAATTATATTTTTTATATAAAAAGGATAATAAATATGAAAAGGATTACAAGAATGGCAGTTGCTTTATTTATTTTAATCAGTATTGTTATTGGGAATGCCTTTGCGAGCGTTAATACTCTTTGGAGAGCAAGTGATTATACCTTTGTTAAGTCTGAACATGGAGATAATTTCCTGGCAGACACATATATTGGAACTGCATCTGTTAGAGGAAGAGATAGGGGAGTAAGTTCTGATGGAAGAAACATATATTATACATGGACAAGGATAACATATGATGTACAAGGAGATATTCAATCTGCAACAGCTGAATCAGGTGGAAAATATAATTCAAATTGATGAAAATTTTATAAAATAATTTAAATTAATGGGGATATGATTATGAAAAATATTTATAAGAAACTTATATTATTATATTTTATAGTAATTAATTCCGTATTGATTTTAGGAACTAATTATCTATTTGGGGATATTAAGTTTGACAATGTTTATAGCCTAAGCAATAATCATATCCTATTGGAAAAAGATAAAAAAGATAATTCTATTGAAGAATTGCAGTTTTTACAAGGATATGATGATATTGTCGCTATTGCAGAAACCAATAATGAAAGTTTAATTGGCATATATGATCCATCTATGGAATATTATGTTGCAGCTACTAAGTTTATAAATCCAAATGATTTTAGGTATTTTGATACAGAAGATTATAAAGAGAAAAACAAAGTAGGCATTGTAATAACCTCTATTGATAAGATCAAAAAGGGAGGTATTAGTGAAATAGATGATGAACTTATACGCAAGTATTATAACCTAGATATAATTAATTATTTTGATACCAGTTCCAAAATAGTTTATAAAAACTTGAGAATTGTCGAGAATTTATTTGCCTTAGATAGTAATGTAATCAATAAGATCTATATAGATTCTGATAATTTGAAAGAATTAAAAACAGTTAAAGAGAGCATGAAGGATTTAGGTTATATTGAAATAAAACCTAATAATAGTTCTATTGTATCTAGTTTTATTAAATCTTTTTTGGATAGTACATCTCATTCTCGGACAGTTATTATGACTTTGTTGGCAGTTTTTATTGCAGAAGTTTATGTATTGAATTTGTATGTATCTGAAATGAAAAAAAGATATTCTGTAAAATTTTCTTCGTTTATATTACTTTCGTTGTTATGTATATTCGTTTCCTTGATACTGACAGGATTATATTTACATTTAATTGGAAAACTTAGTCTAGGGGTGGTTAATTTTATAGAGATACAGGTATTCTTAACATTATTTGCTGCTGGTGTTTATAAAATTAGCTCCGACAAACCAGAAAATTTGGTGAGAAAACATGAATAGTAATTTTTTTAAACATGGTATTTATGATATACGAAAAAATAAAATTTCTTTTATTATTTTGTTATTGTTATTTTTAGCTAGTACAATACTTTTCACTGAAATTTTCCACTCTTATTTTGTTGAAGTGTATATGGAGCAATCTGATTCATATGGATTTTCTGCCGTACCTACTTCATATGAAGAAAAATTAAATAATAATGTATATGAAAGTTTAGATAATTTGTTAAAAAAAGGTGGTTCTACCAGTTTTGTATCTCGTTTCTTGAACGAGAAATATAATACCAATATACAAGTTTTTATTTCAAACAATATTGAAGAATATTCCAATAAATATATATGGATTGTACCAATAGATTTTATGACGGAAAATATAAATCAGAATTTTGAATTAATTAATTTCAATGAAAATATTCAAGTTGAACTTAAAAAACTCGGAATATTGGAATTTTCAGACAGTTCTAAGTATATTTTCCTAATATCAAAATCTAAAGAATTTCAACATATATCTGATTACAACCTATATGGGACAGAGATCATTTATTTATTAGAAAATATTAAATTGGATAAAGCTGACTTAGAAAATTCTTTAGATAATGATTATAAAAATATTTTCGAAAATACTTATATTAAATTAGTAGATCAAAATTCAAAGGGCAAAGAGGAAATTAGATTTATAAAACTATATATGTTTCCAATGTTACTTTGTTTAATAATTTCAAATATCTTGGCGTTTTTTATTATTGATAGAAGAATTGTTGAAAATTGCAAAGAATTGAGATATATAAAAAGTGATGGAAATGCAAAGTTGTACCAAGTAAAGAGAAATTCAGCGTTCATCTTTATCTTATTTGTAGTAAATATAATATTCCTATCTATTATTAATAAGTTTAGATTTAATTTTGCTTTTTTCATAATTTTTACTTTTTCGCTTATTATGTTTGTTATATACGAATTAATTAATTATTTTATTTTGAAATACAATAAAATTGAAATTTGAAAGAAATAAGAGTCATGATTTAGACTAATTCTAAACCATGGCTTTTTATTTTGTTATAAATATTGCTATAAGCGATTATTTAATATCATTAAAATTTAATAATCAAAAAAACTAATTTGATTTATTTTATTTGACTCACACACTCTTTTTTTAATAATCTCATTTCCCTTTATTGAACCTGTCAAAATAGGGCAGTTCACATCAAAATTCAACTCATTTTCATATATTAAATTTAAATTATTATTGGCATAGCAATAGCTACATCCATTTTTACAAGTGTTATATGCTCCAATATCTATGCTCTGTATACAGTTGCACAATTTTCTTTGATTTATATCTTTTTTTGCGTTTATTTTATATCCTGTAATATTTTCAATTATTTTTTTACTAATACATGTTGCCTTTTTTATTCCGTAGTTTTCTAGATTATATTTTTCGCCACATACTTTTAGTTTAATATTGTTATCCTTGGCAATAGCAGAAAAATATTTAGCTATATTTTGTACTTCTGCATCAGATACATTTTGAAATTCACCTTTTATATTATTATAGATATCTAAAAAACTGAATACACATATTTTTGTCTTTCCTTTTAATTTATTGCAAAGGTAAGAAAAGTTTTTGATATGCCATTTCAAATTATATTTAGAATTTAAAATAATTGGATCGTATCGCCATATAACACGGTTTTCGCCAATTTTTTCTGATAGCCTTATAAAAGCATTTAATAAATTTAATTTATCGGGAAGGTTTTGCTCTATGTCTTTTCCATAGGGTGTTAAAGTAAATTGAAAATAATATTTATAGCCTAAGTCATCTATAATATCTAATTTATCAAATATAGGTATTGGATTTTTGGTCCAAAATACGATGCAGTCTACTATTTGTGGTGATAAATTAATATGGCTTAATCTTTTGGAGCTTTTAGGGTTTGGAACCAAAACATATCCATCTTTTAATCTATTTATAAACCATTCTGCAAAAAATGCAGGAATATCTGTACGTCTGCTTGCACTAATTATCATTTAACCATCTCTTTTATTTCAAATTATAAATATTGTTGCCCTCTAATTCTAGGAGTTTAATTTTTTTGTCAAGTCCACCGGCATATCCAACTAATTTTTTGTTTGTGCCGACAACTCTGTGGCACGGGATTATTATTGAAATTGGATTGTGTCCCACTGCGCCGCCAATAGCCTGACTAGACATGCTCTTTATATTTAAAATTTTTGCAACTTTTTGGGATAATTCTTTGTAGGTGATAACTTCTCCATAGGGAATATAGCATAAAAGTTGCCACACTATTTTCCTAAAATTGGTGCCTGAGGGTTTAATTTTAAGTTCATCAATTGAAGGATTTTTGCCTGCGAAATAGTTATCTAACCATTTTTTAACTATTTCAAAAATCTTTAAATCATCTTTTTTAATATATTCTTCTCCCAAAGTAGAGCCAAAGTATTTTTGATTTTCAAACCACAATCCCGTCAAGTAATTTTCTTCGCTTGCTAAAACAATTTTGCCAAGTAAAGAGTTATATTGGGAAATATATTGCATAATGTCCTCCTTTGTGAACATAATTTAAAATTGTAATAAATTATAATTAATGGTGAAACCAAAAATTTATTATAAATCTTATTTGCCTATATGGATATATTGATTATTATATACACATAAAATATACTAGACTTACAGAATAATTTCAATAAATCATTTTTGATGTGTAAATGTGTGAATGCGACAAATTATATTATTATGAAAATTTTAGAGGTAATATTATGAATGTATATAGCAAATTAATTATTTTAGATGATGGTATAAGATTTTTCGGGTATAAAATTTTAAAAGAAGTTTTATGATGAAACTATATTATGCACCTGGCACTTGTGCATTATCTGTATGGATATCGCTCGAATGGGCGGGGGCAGATTATGAAGTAGAGCAAGTGAAGCTAGGTTCTGATGAATATAAAAAAATTAATCCATTGGGAGCAGTGCCAGCACTTGATACAGGCAATGAAAAAATAAAAACGCAGGCTAATGCAATTTTGCAATATGTTGCTGATTTATATCCTGATGTAAAACCAATTGATAGAACTACAATAAATTCTTGGGAAGATGAAGAATTTAATGAAGCAGTTAAATCCACAGGCAGAAAAAAACTCATCATGACTGCACTATGGACAGAAGCTTGTTTGTCATTTCCAGCACTAGATGCTGTTAAAGAAGGCTATGATGTATATGCAGTAGTTGATGCAGTTGGTGGAACAAGTAAAACTGCTCACGAAACAGCACTAAGAAGAATGGAACAAGCAGGAGTTAAATTAATCTCTTGGGTTCAACTTGCATGCGAACTTCAAAGAGACTGGAATAGAGAAGAAACAGCCGAAGAATTTGCCAATATTCTTTTTGGTAAATAATTATAAAATTTTTTAATAATCAATATAATTACAATTTTTCAAAAAACGCAAAAGACACTAAGTTATTTTCTTAGTGTCTTTTGCTTTAGCTTATTTATTCTATTAGTAGTTGTACTCTTCTTCAGTAGCTTGCATGGCTTTTAGAGTTTCTGTTAGCAGAAAGTCGATATCCCAACCAAGCAGTTCGGTTCCATGTTTTATGAGTTCTCTGTCGCAACCTGCAGCAAATTTTTTGTCTTTAAATTTTTTCTTTACAGATTTTAAATTCATGTCAGATACAGATTTGGATGGACGCATAAGTGCTGCAGCACCAATAATGCCTGTGAGTTCGTCAATTGTATATAAAATTTTTTCCATAATATGACTAGGTTCAACTTCTTTTTGTGCCATGCCGTAGCCGTGCGATATTGTAGAACGAATAATTTTCTCATCTAGATTTTCATCTCTCATAAGCTCTACCTGTTTTATGCAATGCTCATTTGGATAAATTTCAAAATCTAGATCATGTAATAAGCCTACAATTTGCCAAAAATCACGATTATAAGAATCGTATTTATCGGCAAAATAACCCATCACAGCTCCCACAGTTTTGCCATGTTTAATATGAAAAGGTTCTTTGTTATATTTTTTAAGAATAACAAGAGCTTCGTCATAATTAGGTATGTAGCCCATAATCATCATCCTTTCGCAGCTGATTGCTTTATACCCTTATACCACAAAAATTAATAATATTCATATAATATATTTAATTTAGGTTATAAGGGTATAATTAAACACAAGTTAATGTCGTTTTTGACTTTAATCGTCAAATTAAAATAATTTGAACTTTGGTCAATAAATTTTTATTAATAAATAATATCCCATTGAAAAATATTTAAACATAAAATCTCAATTTTATATAAAATAAAAAATTGTTTTTATTTATAATTTCCAAGATTGAAGTTTAAAATATATAATTAGGAGGCATGATATGGACATTTTATATTTTGATAATTTAGTTTTGATATTTTTTATATACTCTGTAGCTGGCTGGGTAATGGAAGTAACACTTAAATATTTTCAGTATCACAGATTTATAAATAGAGGTTTTTTAATTGGACCTTATTGCCCAATTTATGGAACTGGAGCTGTGATAGTAACTATAATAAGCAATTTACTCTCAGAATATGACTCATCACTGGGAACAAGTTTTTTGATTTCATTCTTTTTCTGTGGAGCTTTGGAGTATTATACAAGCTTCATGTTAGAAAAAAGATTTCATGCAAGATGGTGGGATTATTCATTTAAACCAATGAATTTTCATGGAAGAGTGTGGATTGGAAATCTAATTCTATTTGGAATAGGAGGGATGCTCATTGACAAGGTCTTTAATCCATATATCATGAATTTTTTAGGAGAAATACATATAGATACAATTAGGTTATTATCCACAGTAATAATTCTAATTATGGGAGCTGACTATATATTATCTCATTTCATAATCAAATTGTTAAAAGAAGGAGTAGAAAGCTCCGAAGCAGACAAAAGTGAGGCGATAGCCAAAGAAGTTAGATATCTTTTAGAGAATAAATCTGTTTTTCACAGAAGAATTATAGACGCATACCCAGAACTCGTATTTAGAACAGAAAGAGTAAAAGCAAGGCTTGAACGCGTAAAAAATGACACCGAAAAATTAAAGATGGCAGTAGGTGACAGATTAAATGATTTATCTGATATAATTGAACATAGACATAAAAACATATCCAGAAATTTAATCACCACTAGAAATCTTCAAAAAGATATTATAAAAATACAAGAAGAAATAATCAGCAATTCAGTAATAGATGAAAATTATAAGAAAAAAAATCAAAAACTTTTTGCAAATCTTGAAGAAAAGAAGAAGATTTTGCAGCAACGAGATAATTTTGACAAATTTTTGTAAATTTAATAAATATTATATTATTAATAATAAAAAAATTTACATGAGAAGTATGAAAAATAGAGTGGCAACTAAAAGATTGAGAGGTATAAAAATGATTAAAAAAAATTATATTTAGTTTGATATTTACTTTTATTTTTGGCATCATAATTTGCAGCAATATATTTGCATCGTCTGATATAAAAATTAATGTAAACGGAAAAGAAATAAAATCAGATGTAGAATGTTATATAAAAAATGATAGAGTAATGGTGCCAGTTAGATTTATAACCGAAGAACTTGGTGACGAAGTAAAATACAATAAAAATGAGGAATATAATTATCAATCAGTGTATGTTCGTGGAACATATGAACCATTAGGAATATCTTTGCATATAGGTTCACCAATTGCAAAAATTAGTGAAGGTGCATATAGAGCAGATGTTGCACCCGAGATTAAAAATGGCCGAACAATGGTGCCACTTAGATTTATTGCAGATTATTTAAATCTTGATGTTAAACGGGACGAGAACACTAGAACTGTTTACTAAAAAATAGCGACAAAGATTGGTTAAAAAACTTCCATGAAAAATATTTTGACGAAAAAGCTGCAAAAAAAATGGGCAAAAGGTTGACAAATCCAAACAAAACTCATGAAGAGTATTTAGAAATATATAAATAAGATTTAAAATAAGAGTGGTTGCCACTCTTTTTTTGGTGTTATTACTATTTTTATTTCATCATTACGTATACTCTCAACCACATGCAAGAATCTTTATGCTTTTTAGTTGAGATGACATGGGAAAGGGCAACGACAACCTCAGCAACTGTCATTCCGAGCGGAAAACCCGTAGGATTTGGAAAGTCGCTGTGTACTCGAAGAGTAAGGAATCTGCCTGTATAGGAGTCGCTCTGTAAGAACAAATAGAAGTTTTTTCTTATTTTTTAAAATCACTTTTTTATTTAAAACTCTACATATTCTCTCCACCAAATGCAGATCTCTCCACGCGTTCGCAGCCGCTCACTTAGTCGAGATGACACTATAAGAGGATTTCATTTAAGATTTACTATTGTCATTTGAATACACGAAAGAATAATTATCAAGAATTGAAGCCTATAGACCGCTACAACCTCCACAACTGTCATTCCGAGCGGAAGTGAATTCTTGAAAAGAATTTACTGTAGTCGAGGAATCTACCTGTATAGGACTTGTTCTGTATGAATAATTAAAAATCATTTTCGACTTTTTGCTATAATTGTTCTTGGTTTGGGTGCTTGAATACTTTTTTGTTTTATCATTACAGATTCTCTCCACCACATATATATCCTTCTACTTCTGAATCTTGACAGATTTCTTTCGCTCAGGATGACTTGGGATTTGATAGAAATTTTAGTATAAAAAAACATTTTGAGAATAGATTTTATTCATATTCTCAAAATGTTGAGCGTGAACCCAAATAATAAGGTTTGACGTGAACCCAATTAACAAGGTTTGACGTGAACCCAATTAACAAGGTTTGACGTGAACCTAATTAACAAGGTTTGACGTGAACCTAATTAACAAGGTTTGACGTGAACCTAATTAACAAGGTTTGACGTGAACCTAATTAACAAGGTTTATACATATTTCATTTTTACTGCTATAAATAGGAATATGCAAGCGAATACTGTTAGTATTAGTCCTAAAGGCCATAGGAATTTGTACCATTTTTTGAGCGGAACATTTGCAAATCCTAAAAACATAAGCAATGTTCCATAAGTGAACCAAAACATATTTGTTATTCCATCACCAAATTGATAAGCAAGTATCGCGGTTTGTCTTGTCAGCCCTACTATATCGGCTAATGGTATTACTAGTGGCATAAGTGCTACTGCTTTTCCTGAGCCGGAAGGTACAAGTCCATTTAATAGTGATACGATTATCACGACTCCTATTGCTGAAAGTGTTGTTGGCCAACCAGATATTGCTTTGGATAATGCATTTATTATTGGGTCAATTACTCCACCTGTTTCTAGTATCCATTGTACTCCTCTGGCAACTCCAACTATCATTGCTCCATTGACTGCACCTTTAATTCCATCAAGTATTGCATTGCTTGTTCCATCTATTCCCATTTTATTTAGTATACCGCAGATTATTGCAAATAAGAAAAACATTGCTGTCATTTCATTCATGCCCCATCCTAGTTGCAACATTCCATACATAACTATGACAAATATAATTAACAAGGCTAATAAGGAAAGTTTTTGACCTGTTGTAAATTCTTTTCCTTCAAATTGTGTGAGGTCTATAGACATTTTACTTGTGTCAACTTCTTTGGTAAGTGACAATTCGGGATTTTTCTTGACTTTATTTGCATATCTTAATGTGTAAAGTATTGCTGTTATTACAAAAACTAAATATACTATGGTTCTATATCCAAAACCAGAAAACATTTTTAGTTCTGCAACTTCATGAGCTACTCCCACAGTGTAGACATTTGTTGGCCCTACCGAGAAAGAAACTAAAAGTCCTAGTATAACAACTGCTGCTGCTGTCATTGCGTCATAGCCCAGGGCTATAATTATTGGTATAATAATCGGCACAAAAGGAACTGCTGCTTCAACCCAACCTAGGAATCCTCCTAATATTGAAAAGAATACCATTATTATTATAATCATGGCGTTTCCTTTGTCGCCAAATTTGTTTATCAATTTGTTTATGCCCATACCTAGAGCGCCACTTCTATTTAATACTTCAATTGAGCCACCTACTATTAATATTAAAAAGACTACATTGCCAGCGCCTATCAAACCTTCGGGCACAGCTTTAAAGAAATCTAAAAATGACACTGGTGTTCTTTCTACTGCATGGTATGAGGATGGATCAATTACTGTTCTTCCATTTATTGTTTCTCTTACGAAAGCACCTGGACTTATTATATAAGATAAAAGTCCACAGGCAACTATTACCAAAAAGAGCAAGAGATAAGGGTTTACATTTTTACTTTTTTTCTTTTCATTCATTGTCACACCTAACTTTCTATTTTTGGATCTCTAATTTTTAAATCATCAGGAATTGGAGCCTGATATTCTCCGATTACATTTTTAAATTCTTCTCGTGCTTTTTCTATAATTTCTGGTTCTTTAATTGCCGTAAGCCCACAAGTGGCAAGCGAACCTATGGCAGAATAAAGTGCTTTTTTGCCGAGTGTACTTCCGGCAGCTGAACACATTTGCCAAGTGTGAAGAGGTGTACCTACTGCTGATGTTGCTAAAAACATTTGAGCGGTAGGAACATAATGTGAGAGTTCGCCAACATCAGATGATATAACTTCCATTTTCCCATAATTACCATCATAAGGTGCAAGGGCAGTGGAGAGTCCTTTTTCTATTTCTTCTTTTGCAATTTCTTGGCCATATAATGCAATCATATTATCTTTGGCAGCTTTTTTTGTATTGTCATCTAAGGTTTCGTATAGTTCTTTACCTAATTTAAAATCTTCTTCGTCAAATTTAGGTGTGCCAAATGCTTCTATAGATTCATGCAATATACCGGATAGATAAAGGTTTGGGCTATAGTCTGCGAGTGCCCCTTTTAAATTAATTTCAACTTCGACTCCTGCCATTAGCGCGGCACCTTTTGCTATATTATTTATTCTTTCATATATTTCAAGTGCGTCATCAATTTTTGCAGCTCTTATGAAATAATAAAGTGTAGCGTGAGATTGAACTACATTTGGTGCATTGCCACCTACGTCAAGATATGCATAATGTATTCTTGCACTATCGACTACATGTTCACGCATATAATTTACTCCTACATTCATTAGCTCGCATGCGTCAAGAGCTGAACGACCTAAATGAGGTGCTGCCGCTGCATGGGATGTTGTCCCTTTAAATTTATATGTCACTATAACATTTGCAAGACTTCCACCATTCCATATTGCATTTTTAGATTCGGGATGCCATGTAAGCATTATATCAATCCCATCAAAATGACCATCGCGACCAATAAATGTTTTGGCTCCATCACGTTCTTCTGATGGTGCTCCAATGACTTTTATACTCGCTTCTAAATTTTCTTTTTCAATTAAATCTTTAAGAACTACTGCTGCACTAAGTGCTCCAACTCCAAGTAAATTATGGCCACAGCCATGGCCTGCACCACCTGGTGTTACTTCTTCTTTTGTAGTACTGCCTCTTTTTTGTGAAAGTCCTGGCAAGGCGTCATATTCTACTGAAAATCCAATTACTGGACCTTTGTCGCCATAGCTTGCTTTGAATGCTGTTTCCATGCCTGAAATAGGGCTTTCTACTTCAAAACCTTCTTTTTCTAAAAATTCCATTAATTTTTTACTTGATTCATATTCGATTAATCCGACCTCTGGATGCTCCCAGATGTAGTCGGAGAGTTCGCTAAATTTTTCAAATTTATTATCCAACATTTTTCTTACATCTTCGGCATAATTTTTCATAATTTTTCCTCCTCTCACTATTATCCATTAAATAATGAATAATAAAAAACCATATTTAACACTAATTATAACTTGATAACTATAATTAGATAAAGGTAAAGGTTATAGTTTTAGTGTTAAAATTCAATATAGCAAATAAACTAAATTTTCATATATGTTTATGGAAATTTAGTTTATTACTTAAATAATATATATCTCAAAAATGACAAATTAAAACACCTAGATAGAATATTTCCATTAGGTGCTTTTGTATTGATATCGAATTAAAATAGGAGAGGAGTTTAACAACTATTTTAATATTATTATTTGAATTTAAAAATTAAATTTTTAATATATTCTGGTTTTGACATAATTTAATATTAGAATCCAATTTTTTTAAGATTTTTTTGTATTATTTTGGTCATATTTTGGTTTGTAAATTCAATTTTATTTATTGAGATTACATTTCTAACTCCCATTAGAGAATTTGATATAAAACATTCATCAAAATTATCAATTTCATCTAGTTTTATAATATCTGTATAAATTTTATATTTTTCTAACAGATAGTCTCGCATAGTTCCCTTTAATAACCCACAAGATAGGGCAGGGGTGTAAATATTATTATCTTTTACAAAAAATATATTGGCAAAAGAGGTTTCTGCGACTTCATCTCTTTCGTTTAAAAATACACTAGAGTCATACCCTTCTTTTAAAGCTATTTTGTGTTCAAATATATTTTCGTAGTAGCATAAGCTTTTGTGATATACGAGTTTAGATGTGGAGTTTCTTTTTACTTTCGAAATTTTTAATTTAAAACTTTTATCATCTTTTCTATAATTATCTTCTCTATGAGTCAAAATAATATTTTTATCAGAAACTATAATCTTTAGGGCAAAATTATTCAATTTTGTATCTTCAATATATTGATAAATTTTCTCTTTTTTTATATCAATATCTATTTCAAAAAAATCCAGGCTCTTTTTGAGTCGCAATAAATGTTCGTCTAAGAAGAGTGGATTTTTGTTTATTACTTTAATTGTCTCAAAGGCTCCTTTTCCAAAAGAATAGCCTTCGTCAAATTCAATTTTCATTATATTTTCCCATAAATTGTACAATTCTTTGATAAGTTTTATAATCTATTGTCTGGAAAGAGTCGCTCATGGCATCATCTGGATTTGGATGAACTTCTATCATCACTCCATCAAGTCCAAGTGCAAGGGCTGCTCTTGTCATTGGTTCAACAAGTTCTCTTTTTCCAGTTCCATGACTTGGATCGACAACAACTGGATAACCTGTCTTTTGTTTTAATAAATAAGCTCCTGCAAGATCTAGGGTATTTCTAGTTTCGGTTTCAAAAGTGCGAATTCCTCTTTCACAAAAAATTATATTTTCATTGCCTTCAAGTTCAATATATTTTGCTGCCATTTCCCATTCTTTAAGTGTAGCTGAAAATCCTCTCTTAATGAGTATAGGTTTGCCAGTTTGAGCTACTTTTTTGAGCAGTGAATAGTTGTACATATTTCTTGATCCAATTTGAAATATATCGACATATTGGTTCATGAAATCCACATGATATTCACTCAAGATTTCTGTAATAATTGGTAAATTTGTGGATTCAGAAGCTTCTTTTAAATATTTTACAGCTTCAAAACCAAGTCCTTGAAAGTCATAAGGGCTTGTTCTAGGTTTAAATGCTCCACCTCTCAAAATATCTACACCCAATTTTTTTAACTGGGCTGCTTCTTCTATAATATGTTCTCTCGATTCAATTGAGCAAGGGCCAGCTATAATTATAGGATTTCCGTCCCCTATAGTTAAGTCTTTAACTTTTATTATTTTATTGCTGCTTAAATCTTGTTTCATTTTATCTCCTAATTACTTCCCTCAATTTTGATTTCGTCATAATTATTATAATAAGATTGTAATGCCAATAAAGCTCCTTTAGCTTTAAGAACAATCTCGTCAAATTCTTCATAAGCGTCGGATAGCAGTATTATTGCACCTCCCACTCCTATAGTCGCTAAATCTTTTTCTATTATGGCTGTGCGAATCACTATATTAAAATCCATAGTAGAGTTATTTGATATATATCCTATTGTACCAGAATAAACACCTCTAGGGATATTTTCTAATTCGTCAATTATTTCGAGCGTCCTTTTCTTTGGAGCGCCAGTCATAGATCCACCTGGAAAAGTTTTTTCTAGGACTTCGATTATATCGACATCTTCTTTTATTTTACCAGAAACTGTAGTCACAAGTTGATGAAGTGTTTTATAAGTTTCTACATCCATGAGTTTTGGCACATTTACTGAACCTATTTCACAGAATTTGCCCAAGTCATTTCTTAGCAAGTCAACAATCATTAAGTTTTCGGATTTTGTTTTTTCTTCGCTTCGCAATGCTTCTATTAGTTTTTTGTCTTCTTTGGCATCAGTACCACGTCTTATTGTACCCTTTATTGGTTTAGTTGTTACAATTTTATTTTTATCAACTTTTATGAATCTTTCCATTGATGAACATGCAATTTTTATTTCATCAAGGGGTAGAAAGGCACTGTATTGGCCCGGGCTTTTTTCTCTTAGGTGCATATAATATTCTTTTGCATCTATATTATCATAAATATCAAGTCTATTTGTTAAGCATACTTCGTAAGTTTCGCCCTCGCAAATTAAATCTTTGATTTTTTTGATGTCAGATAAATAAGTATTTTTATCTTTTATAAATTTTAATTTTGGAAATTCTCTTTGTGACTCATCATCTGTTTTTGGTTCAAAATCTTTTTTTATAATTTCTTTTATTTCTGATATCCAATTCTTGTCGTCTTTATAAGATAGTATATACAAGTTTTTTTCTTTGTGATCATAAACTAAAGCTCTGTCGCAAAATTTAAAATATGCGTCTGGGTAGGAATAGCTATGTTTATTTGATATATTTTCGGTATCATTTTTTAACTCATAACCCAAATATCCAATATATCCAAGCTGAAAATCAAAAGGCAACTCTTCGACATATTGCCATTTTGGTCGGTTGTTTTTTAAATAATTAAATATATTGTTGTTATATTTATCTACTTCATTGGTAAATGGATTATATTTTTCTACTGTTTTTACATCTACATTATATTTTAATACATGTCCTCTTTTAGGGCCAATTAATCCACAAATAGAGAACCTAGACAATCCATCTTCTACCTTAGAACTGTCTAGCCAAATTGTGTTTTCATCATATAGATACAATTTTTCGTACAAATCCTTAGTATCAATATTCATGGCAATGATTTCATAATAAAGAGATGAATTATTGTAGAAGTCTTTGCAAATATCTATAAAGTTTTCGATTAATTTCTCTCCATATTCACTAGCAATTGACTCAGGATGAAATTGCACTCCATAAATAGGTTTATATTTATGAGATATCGCCATCACTATTCCATCATCAGTAGTAGCATCTATTTGTATATTATCTAACTCTTTATTTTCACAGACTAGTGAATGATATCTAGTGACTAAAAAATTATTTTCAAATCCTTTGAATAAATTTTTGCCGTTGTGTTTTATTTTACTCTGACGGCCATGCATTGGCTCTTTAGCTTTTATAACTTTTCCGCCATTATAATGATATATGCCTTGATGTCCCAGACAAATACCTAGAATGGGTTTCTCTAAATTCTCTATTATATCTTTGCAAACGCCGAAGTCTTTTTCATTATTTGGGCTTCCTGGGCCTGGTGAAATTATTACATTGTCAAAGTCTAAATTAAGAACTTCTTCATAAGTCATCTCATCGTTTTTAATTACAATTGGCTCTGTGCCAGTAACTTTTCCTATTAACTGAAATAAATTATAAGTGTAGGAATCATAGTTGTCTACTATTAGTGATTTCATACTTGCTCCTCTAAATATTTTTTTAGATATATTATTGCTTTTTTATATCCATCAATGCCATATCCTTCGTAAGATTTAATGGCAAAATCTCTTATAAAGTTTGTTTGTCTAAAGTCTTCTCTTTTGGATACTTTAGAAATATGCACCTCAACTGTGGGTAAGTTTACAGCCTTTAATGCATCAAGAGTTGCTATGCTGGTATGTGTGTATGCAGCTGGATTTATTACTATTCCATCCACATTGTTGTAACTTTTTTGGATGATGTCAACTATATTTCCCTCATGATTTGATTGAAAGTGCTCTATCTCTATATTTTCTTCAAGTCCTATTGTATGCAATGATTGAAGTAAATTTTCGTATGTTTCTTTGCCGTAGATATCAATTTCTCTTATGCCCAACATATTTATATTTGGTCCGTTAATTACTAAAATTTTCATCTTTTTTAAGTCCTTCCAAAATTAATTCTAGAGTTTTTGTTTTGTTTTCTATAACTTTTGTTTTGAGATTAGAAAGTTGATTGTATATTTCACTTCTATTAGAATATATCTCTTTTAGTGAATCTAAATTTTTAGATAGTGGTCTATTAACAGTTTCAAGATTTTCAATTTCTCTATCTAGATATATTACAAAAGAATTTTGTAGTATAAGATTTCTATTTACTTTTTTCAAAATAGTGCCACCACCTGTGGCTATTACTACACCTGTTTTTTTGCTAACTTCTTCTAACACTTTTGTCTCTAGGCTTCTAAAGTATGTTTCGCCTTTAGTTTTAAAAATTGTAGGTATAGATGAATTTTCTTTTTCTTCAATTAATACATCTGTATCCCAAAATTCTCGATTTAATTTATCTGCCAAAAGCTTTGCCATTGTTGTCTTGCCACTTGCTGGCATACCTATGAATACAATGTTTAACATATCTCTTTTTATTTTTTTGTAGACTTTTGAAATTAAACTTTCGTCTAATTTTTCATCTACAAATAGTTCGCATGCATAGAAAGCCTGTGCCACAAGCATCAACAGACCAGGCATCGTTTTTATATTATTCTTCTTTGCATCTAAGATTAGCTTTGTATTTAATGGATTGTATATTAAATCTATTACAAAGTCTAAGTCATCAAAAATTGAAATATCGACCTTTGATTCTAAATTGTGTGGATACATCCCAACAGGCGTCGCATTTATTATAACATTAAAGTCTTTGTAGTTTTCTAAATTATGATAATTATTTTCACCGTTTCTACTGATAATTACAATATTTTTTGCTAAATTATCTTTGCAATACTCTTCGACCATTTTGCTAGCACCGCCACTGCCAAGTATTAGAACTTTTTTATCTTTTAGATTTATATCAAAAAACTTAAGACTGTAATCAAAACCCAAATAATCAGTATTGTAACCTATTAGTTTTCCATTTTTATTTACAATTGTATTTACTGCTCCAATTTTTTGGGCTAATGGGTGGAGGTCATCTAGATATTTGATAGATTTCTTTTTGTATGGGATAGTGACATTAATCCCATTAAAATTTCTTTTTGTGAAAAATTCTTCTAGTTTATCTCTTTCTATATTTTTAAGATGATAATTATATCTGCCAAACATAGAGTGGATTTCTGCAGATTTGCTATGAGATAGGCTTTCACCTATAAGTCCATACTTAAAATTTTTATCTTTTATTTGTGAGATTATTTCTTTGCTCTGATGAAAAATTCTATCATAAATTGGTTCAACTATATTTTCGAACTCTTTAGATATTTGTTTTTTTAGATTTTCAATTATTATATCTTCACGCGAGCTGTCAGTTATATTTAAATTATTCTCTAGCTTATATATTCCTATATCTTTAACAATTTTCATTCGATTTTCTAGAAGTTTTATTATTTGGGAATCTATTTTGTCTAATTTTTCTCTAGATTTATTTAAATTTTTCATTTGTCACCTTCTATTGTTAAATCTAAAATAGCAATAGCAGTAATCATCTTAAGTGCTATAAGAGCTCTTGGCACAATTGATGGATCATGCCTGCCTTTTATAGATAATTTTTCGTTAGTTTTGTTTTTAAGAGATATGGTGTCTTGTACTTTTGCGATTGAACTTGTAGGTTTTACTGCGACTCTAAACACTATAGGCATAGAACTTGTTATGCCACCAATTATGCCTCCATGATTATTTGTCTTGGCTTTTACTAAATCATCATCATAATAATATGGGTCATTGTGCTCGCTGCCAAACATTTTTGTAGAACTAAATCCGCTGCCAAACTCTATTGCTTTAACGCCGGGTATAGAAAATATTGCATGAGAAATTACAGATTCAACAGAGTTAAATAATGGTTCGCCATAGCCTGCTGGCATATTTAGAATGGCAATTTCTACAACTCCACCTATTGAATCCTCTTTTTCTTTGGCTTTTAGAATTTCGTTTTTCATACTTTTTTTGGCATCACTATCTATAGTCGGGAACTCATCATTTTTTAGATTTTCAATAATTTGAGAGTTAATATTTATATAATCTATATCGACATCTCTGATATTACCGATACTTTTTATTCGAGAAACTATCTCAATATCTTTCTTGGCTAGAATATCTTCAGCAATTGAACCTGCTATTGTAATTGGAGCAGTCATTCTACCTGAAAATTGGCCGCCTCCTCTTATATCATTAAAACCATTGTATTTAACAAAAGCTGGATAGTCAGCATGAGATGGGCGAGGTTTGTCTTTTAATTCTTCATAGTCTAAGCTTTTTTGGTCTTTATTTTCAATTATTGCACATAATGGAGCACCACAAGTTATTCCATCAACTTCGCCGCTTATTATTTTATATATATCTTGTTCTTTTCTACTAGTTGAATATTTATTTTTTCCAGGTCTTCTTCTATACAAATTTTTAGATATGAGGTCATGATTAATTTTATATCCTGCTTTAATTCCATCAACGACAACGCCAATTTCTTTGGAATGAGATTGGCCAAATATTGTAATTTTAAAGTTTTTGCCAAAGCTATAAGACATGAGTTTCTCCTCCTAAAGATTTAAAGTCATCAAAAAAGTTTAGATAAGATTTTTCTACACTTTCACTGTCAATTATAGTCAAAGCTCCATCTGAATATGATGCTGCAATACTTGCCGTCATAGCAATTCGATGGTCATTATAAGAATTGATAGTAGCTTTATTAAATTTATCTATACCAACAAATGAGAAAGACTTTTCACCAAGTTTAACCTTTATTCCTAAATTTTCTAACATTTCTACTGTACTTTTTACCCGGTCACTTTCTTTTAATCTAAGTCTTTCAATATTTATTACTTTTGTTTTAGTTTTAGAAAGACCAGCCATTACACACAAAATTGGCACGGCATCGGGCATATTTTTGGCATCCAAAACTCTAGTTAATTGAGTGGGGCTCTTTTTAACTAGATGAAAACCCCTCTTTGAAATATTTTCATAACCCAATGTTTTAAAAAATTCGAGAGCTTTTATATCACCTTGTTTTGAGTTTATATCAAGACCCTTCACATTAACACCAGCTGCTAAGAAAAATAAAGCATTGCTCCAATCTTTCTCCACCACATAGTTTGTAGATAGAAAAGTATTTTTGGCAATATATGAATTATATTTTTCTACCACAAGTGCACCAAATTTCTCCATTACATCTATTGTCATGTCAATATATGGCTTAGACTCAATTTGAGTTGAAATATGAATATTAAAATTTTCGTTAAAAAAACCAGATGCTATCAAAAACCCTGAGATAAATTGAGAGCTTATATTGCCGGGGAGTACAAAATTATAATTTTGAAGTTTACCACTCAAAAATATACACTCGTCTTTTTCATATATATTGACGCCGTGTTTTGGAAACTCTTCAAAGTAAACTGAATTTGTTCTATTAATTAAACTGCCCGTGCGAATTATTTTTGCTACAAGGCCAAGCGATGCAATTATTGGCATGAGTAGCCTTAAGGTAGTTCCGCTTTCACCTACATTTATTGTAATAGGACTAGTAAATTCTTTAGGTGGTCTTATATAAAACTTATTTTTTAACCTTCTAACCTCTACTCCCATTGAAATTATCGCATTTAATGAACTATCTATATCTTTGGATATATTATCGATTTCTATTATAGACTCGCCTTTACAAAGAGCTGCACAAAAAATTGCTCTATGTGCATAAGATTTTGATGTAATGGCAGTGATTTCGCCTTTTAATTTTTTGTTTTCTACAATTCTATTCATCTATTTTACCCAATTCAATTATATCTCGTAGCTCATCAAAAGATACTTTTTTATTTATAACTTCACCTATTCTAATAGGCAGGATTATATTGATTAAATTTTTATTTATTTTTTTGTCATGTTTTAAGATTTCTAAAATTTCATCAGTTTCGAAATCGTATTTTGTAGGTAGATTGTATTTTGAAAAAGCATCAATTAAATTTTTAGAAAAATCACTCTCACTAAGCCCCATTCTGTAGCTAGCTCTCGCCATATATATTGTTCCTATGCCAATACTTTCTCCATGATTTAAGCTATAATTTGAAAGTGATTCAATTCCATGACCAATTGTATGGCCCAAATTTAATTTTTGTCTTTTACCTTTATCATGTTCATCGTTTTTTACAAAATCTAATTTTATATTTAAAGATTTGAAGATTATTTTTTCGTAATCTATATTATCTGTATTTTTAAGATAATCAAAAAGTTCTTTGTCTTTTAGAACACAATATTTGAAAATCTCGGCTAGACCATTGTTTATATTTCTATTATCCAAAGTTTCTAAAAAACTAAAATCTATGTGAACATAATCAGGAAAATAAAAACTACCTATTTGATTTTTTAGATGCATAAAGTTCACACCATTTTTACCGCCAACGGATGAGTCAATCATAGACAGTAGAGTAGTGGGAACAGATATAAAACTTATACTTCTAAGATATGTGGAGGCCACAAAACCAGCTATATCACCAACTACGCCACCGCCAAATCCTATGATACAATCGCCTCTATTAAATTCATTTTCTGATAAAAATGTATTGATTTTTATATAGTTTTCTATAGATTTAGAATTTTCACCTGGAATAAATTTAAATATAAAATATTTTAGCCCACGCATCACTTCATTTATTCTATCTTTGTAAATATAATAAACCTTTTCGTCTGTTATTACTAAATATTTTGAGTCTTTGTTTTCAGTCAAAAATTTTTTTAGCTTTGAGTCACTTTTATAATCTATATCTATAAAATAATTATTATCCTTAACTTCAATTTTCATAAAATACTCCTATTGATTTGCTAAGTTGATTCTATCACAAAATAAAAAGATAATGAAATTGTATATATTTTAAATAAAAAAGTAGTGTGCTAGAATAATTAAATTCTAACACACTAACTATAATGTTTATGGAGTTAAAAATGAAAATCAAATTTGTTCAAAAGCTTGTTTTAAATCTTCAATGATATCTTCGGCATTTTCAAGCCCTACAGAAAGTCTAATTAAACCTTCAGATATACCAGCAGCTGCTCTTTCTTCGGCAGTATATGGTGAGTGAGTCATTGAAGCTGGGTGTTGAATTAGTGTTTCTGCATCTCCAAGTGAAACTGCAAGAGTACATAATTTTACACTATCCATAAGTTTTGCACCGGCTTCTTTGCCGCCTTCAATTTCAAAGGCAATCATAGCACCAGGCAGAGCCATTTGTTTTTTAGCTACATCATAATATTTAAAGGATTTAAGACCTGGATATTGAATACTTTTAACTTTTGGATGTTTTTCCAAAAATTCTGCCACTTGCATAGCATTTGCACAGTGTTTTTCCATTCTAATTTGAAGAGTTTTCATTCCTCTTAAAATTAAATAAGCATTAATAGGTGCTAGTACTGCACCTGTGCAGTCTTTTATACCTACAAGTCGTACTTGGTCTATTAGCTCTTTTCTTCCAACTGCGAAACCAGCAACAACGTCGCCATGTCCGTTTAAATATTTTGTAGCAGAGTGAACTACAATATCTGCTCCAAGAGTAAGCGGTTTTTGAATATATGGAGTACAATAAGTGTTATCTACAATAACTAGGCAGTCTTTATTTTTTTCATGCACTTTTGTTGCCGCAAGCTCAATATCGCAAATATCCATATTCGGATTTGCTGGAGTTTCTAGATATACAATTTTTGTATTATCTTTCATTGCATTAATTATATTATCCACATTTGTAATATCAACAAAATCAACTTCTACACCCATTTTAGAAACAGCGTGTTCTAAAAATGCGAAAGTACAACCATAAAGAGTTTTTGCAGCTACAATATGATCGCCACAAGCGATAAAAGGCCATATAGCAGAAGTTATTGCACCTATTCCAGAGGCAGCAGATACACAAGATTCACCTTCTTCTAGTAGAGCAACTTTATCTTCAACTTGTTGGTTAGTAGGATTTCCTAGTCTTGAATAGATATAACCTTCTTCTTCAAGGGCAAATCTCTTGCCACCTTGCTCTGCATTGTCAAAAATAAATGTGGAAGTTTGATAAATAGGAGTAGCTAATGCTCCATATTTATTTTTTTCGTATCCACCATGAATTGCTTTAGTTTCAAAATGCATTTTTTTAAGTTCGTCTTTACTGTTCATTAAAATATCCCTCTTTCTTTTTAAATTTTATTATTTTGGAACAAAGTCCTATTAAATTGTCTAATTATGCTTTTGTAGTTTGATTAACTTCATCTTGTGGCATATCAAGTTCGAAATTCCATTCTCCCTTAGGTTCTGCAAATCTAACAAAAATTGAGATTGTAGCAAAAATCGCAAGAAGAGCTTGATACCATAAATATGGAATGAGCTCAACAGGTGCTACCGCTTGTGCACCAAGTTCTTTAGTAAGCCCTGCAGCAATTAAAATTTGTGCTCCATATGGGATTATACCTTGCATCACACAAGAAAATGAGTCAAGGAAAGATGCAGATCTTCTAGGGTCAACTTTGAAGTCTTTTGAAATTTCTTTTGCAACGGGACCATCTATTATAATGGCAACAGTATTGTTTGCAGTTGCAGCGTCAGTTACAAGAGTTAAGAGTGCAATTGATATTTCTGCAGATTTAACACCTTTGGCAAATCCTCTAATTTTTTGCACTAGCCACTCGATGCCGCCATTTTTTGCAACCATATATGAAAGACCACCAGTTAATAATGACAATAAGAATATTTCAAACATGCCACTAAAACCAGTAAATATATTTTGTGCAAAAGTCATCATACTAAGACCACCAGTTGCAATACCAATTATACCCGAAAGTACTATACCACTAGTCAAAACTAAAAATACATTCATACCAGCAAGAGCTGCAATTAGTACGAATAAATATGGAATTATCAAAACAAAATTATAACTTAAATCATCTAAAACAACTTCACCTTCAGGTTTACCAACAACTAATAATATTATGAAAGTAATTATAGCCGCTGGAATAGCCAGCTTAATATTTGCTCTAAATTTATCTTTCATCTCTACATTTTGTGTCCTTGTAGCAGCAATTGTAGTATCCGAAATTACAGATAAGTTGTCTCCAAACATTGCGCCCCCAACTAGAGATCCAATAACAAGAGCAAGTGGCAAATTACCTTTTTGGGCAACACCCACAGCAATTGGGCCAACAGCTGAAATTGTCCCAACAGAAGTTCCTGTTGAAATTGAAATAAAACAGCCGATTAAAAATATTCCGGCAGTTATATATTGCACAGGAATTAAGGATAGAGCAAAATTAACTACAGAATCAACGCCCCCTGATGCGTTAGAAACTGTGGCAAAAGCTCCAGCTAATAAGTAAATTAAACACATTATAATTATGTTTTCATCACCGCAGCCACGCACAAAGTCGTTAAACTTGTCATCAACTGTTCCTTTAAACATAAAAAAGGCTAGTATAATAGCTGGAAGTATACATACAGGTGCTGCTACTTGGTAAAAAGCCATTTCTACATCCATGGCATTTAAAATAATACCAGTAGCAAGATATACAAGCACAAAAACTATAAAAGGTAAGAGTGCCGCACCATTAGCCTTTGGTTTTAAATTTTTGTTTTCCATTAATAACCCTCCTTAAAAAATGAAACAAAAATCTTCTCGCGTAGGCGAGATATGTAAATTTAGTGATTAATATTAATAGTGCAAACATAGAAATCGTTTTCTACAGGATATAAAACAAATGTATATTAAATCAGCATCTGAAATACATATATAGTTTGCTTTAAAGTAGCCTATATTTTAAATTAAAATACAGAAATTCATCTAAAATATTCTTCTTATAATATTAATCTTAAAAGTATGCTCAAATAAATATATTCTTACAAAAAAATTAATATGACAAAAATAATCAAATTATAGGCTAAATAATTAATAACAAATCTAACTAAAAATACATTTAAGAAAAACATTTTCCGATATCTCTATTATAGTATGTAATTGCTGATTTGTGAAGAGGTTTAACAATAAATATTTTATCATATTAATATATGAAATTAATATAGTTTTTAAATTTAACAAACTCTGCTTAAAGAAGAAATCTTGTTTCATTTTATGAGATATAATAGTAGTAAATAAAAAACAGAAAAGCTATTGAACATTGTTCATAATTGTAGTATTATAATATTTGACGTTAAATGAACGGCGTTCAATAGCATTGGAGGTATGAATGTTAACAGTAGACGAGAGAAAAAAAGAAAAAGAAAATAAAATAACCGAAGCTGCTATTTCTTCCTTTAGAGAAAAAGGAATTGATAAGACTTCGATAAGAGACATCATGAAAAAATCAGGTTTTGGTTTAGGTACTTTTTATTTGTATTTTAAAGATAAAAAAGATTTAGAAGAAAAAATAGTTTTAGATATACTTACAGATTTATTTTATAAGGCAGAAGAACAGTGCAGCGATGAGGAAAATCCGACTAAGAGATATATATGTTTTATAAGCTATATAATCGATTATTTGATAAAAGATCCTCTAGAGCTGGAATTAATTTCAAAGAATGCCAATTGGGCTCTTTATGCAAAAGTAGAAAATGATGATAGGTTTAAAGAAGCGGACACAACTTTAAAATTTATTTTGAATAAATATGCTTCATTATTTTCTGTAAAACTGTCTGAATCTGAACAATTATTTATTTTATCATTAACAATTCACATTGTACTTTCAACTTGTAAGTCTTCGCTTATGGAAGATTCTGTATTAAGTATTGAAGAAATGAAACCTGTACTTTTCAAAATTGTAGAAAAAATTTTTAGATAGAGTGAGTATATGAAAAAATTTACAAAATTTATCTCTCATCACCCGAAGTTAGTTCTTTTGGTGATGACTTTTCTTCTTATACCATCATTTATTGGTTATAAAATGACTGGTGTAAATTATGATATTTTAACCTATTTGCCAGGAGATTTAAAATCTACACAAGGTCAAAAAATACTTGACGAAGAGTTTAAAAATGCGGCCACTGGAATGCTTATATTGGAAGGAACTGATCACGATGCAGAGATTTTGCGAAATAATATTCTCGAGATAGATGGAGTAGAGGATGTAATTTCAAAATCATCTACTGTTGGTGATATGATTCCACAAGAATTTTTACCTGATGATATAAAAGATGTTTTTTATTCTGATGGTTCAACTCTTTTGATAGTAAAATTTAGTGAATCGGCATCTTCTTTTACTACAATGGATGCCATCGAGAAAATAAAAAGCATTAACTCAAAGCCTAAGTATTTAAGTGGGCTTTCCTCATTGGTAAAAGATACTAAAGATATTATAGATAAAGAAACGCCTATTTATGTTGGATTGGCGGTTATTTTGGGGCTTATTATACTATCTCTTACTAATGAATCGAGTATAATACCATTTGTATTTATGTTAACTATAGGATATGCCGTCATTTATAATTTTGGATCGAATATATTTTTGGATGAGATATCATATTTAACTAAAGCAATTGCGGCAGTATTACAACTCGCAGTTACTATGGACTATTCTATATTTCTGTATCACAGATATGTAGAGGAAAAAAACTTTACTGATGATAAAAATGCAGCTATGGATATTGCTATTCAAAAGACGATATCATCCTTATTCGCTTCATCACTTACAACTTTTGCCGGTTTTATTGTTTTAATATTGATGCAATTAGGACTGGGTAAAGATATTGGTCTTGTCATGAGTAAAGGTGTTTTAATAGGACTTCTCTCGACAGTGATTGTACTTCCCGCTATGCTTTTAATTGTTGAAAAATTAGTTACTAAATATAATCACAAGGTAATGCTGCCTTCCTTTGATAGACTTTCAGAGTTTAATATTAAGCATAGTAAGACTTTATTTTTAGTTTTTATTGGGTTATTTATTCCTGCTGTAATTGGATCATTAAACACGAAACTTTATTATAACTTAAGTTGCTTTAAATAAAATGAAAAAAGATTATGACATGGCTAGTACACATTTTATTGTAGTTAAAGATGATTTGTCAAATTCATCTCTAAACTCTCTCATAGATGGACTAAAAGAAGTTGATGGTATGAACTCTGTTTTGAGTACAAGTTCTGTTACAGGTGTGATGTTTCCTTCGGATATTTTGCCAGATAAGATTCAAGATAATTTTTCTAAAAATGGATATCAAATGATAATGGCAAATTCTAAATATCAAACTGCTTCTCCAGAGGCTAGACAACAGATAAAGGACATGAGAGAGGTTATTTCAAAATACGATAAAGAGGGTTATTTAACTGGTGAAGCAGTTTTGACAGATGATTTGACTATAATTTCTGAACGAGATTTTAAGATGGTTAATATTGCCTCAATAGCGATAGTATTTTTGATAATAGCAATTGTATTTAAATCTTTAGGTATACCTATTGTACTTATTGCAGCAATAGAACTTGCTATCCAAATAAACATGAGAATTCCATTTTATCTTAATCAGACAATACCTTTTATAACATCAATAATAATAGGGGTTATACAGCTTGGGTCAACTATTGATTATTCAATTCTCTTGACCAATAGATTTCTACATGAATATGAAATTTCTAAAGATGTAGGTGAATCTTTAAAAATTTCAGCAAAAGAAACATCAAAATCAATTGTCACTTCTGCACTTTCATTTATGGCAGCGACAATTGGTGTTGGAATATATTCTAAAATGGAAATAGTATCTACAATTTGTACCTTTTTAGCCAGAGGTGCAATTATAAGTATGGTGGTAATAATATTTTTGCTCCCTGCACTTATTTCTGTAAGTTTTCCATTTATAAGAAAAACTACAAAAGGTTTAAATTAAAAGGAGAAGAAAATGAACAAGAAATTACAAAAAGTTGTATCATCTATTGTATTATCTTCAATGATGCTAACAAATACAGTTTTTGCTGCATCTAGTGTAATTAACAAATCAGAAACAGTTTATGTAATTAAAGAAGATGAAGAAATTAAAGACAAGACTGTGTCAGTTTGGTTAAATTCAGAAGATAATATTGTGGGCAGAGATAAAACTAATCTTAAAAATATTAAAAATTTAAAAACTGATGAAAAAATAAAAGATGAAGAAGGATATATCAATTGGGAAGAAAATAAAAAAGATATCTATTATCAAGGGAAAAGTGAAGAAGAATTACCAGTCGATATAGTAGTAGAATACTACCTCGATGGACAAAAAACTACTAATAAAGAGCTTGATGGTAAAAGTGGTCATTTAAAAATTGTTCTATCTGCAGAGAATAATAAATATGTAATCAAAAACATTGGTGGCAAAAACATGAAAGTTTATGCACCTTTTACTGTAGTCAGTGCAATGAGTTTTAGTCAAGATATTGCTTCAAATATTGAAACTAGCGATTCAAAAGTTGCTAAAGACGGAAAAAATGAAGTCATAACAACAGTTTTAACTCCTGGACTTAGAGAAAATTTTAAGTCAATCTTTGAGGATAGACAAATGGAGGAATTCAAAGATAAAGCCATAATAGAGATGGATGTTAAGGACTATGAACCTATTGAGGTATATACTGTTATCTCAAATGAGCTTTTTCAAAACAAAGCTGATATCGAATCTATAGATAAATTAAGAGACGGGATTAGAGAACTTGAAGATAATTCTCAAAAACTTGTTGATGCATCAATTAAATTATCTGATGCCCAAGGTAAATTAAATGAAGGTATAGACGATTTAGGCGATGGAGTAGTTAAACTTCATGATGGCTCACAAGAACTTTATGATAAATCTGGTGAGTTAGAAAATAAATTTGATGAAGTGATAGAAAAAGTTAAGCCAGTACCAGGATATGTAGCTGAAATGGATGATGGAAGTAGCAAACTGACATCTGGAATAAACGAATACACATCTGCGGTAGGAAAAATGAATGACAATACAGGCAAGATGAAAGATGGAGCAAGAGAATTAGCTAAAGGTTCAGCAGAACTTGATAATGGTTTGGGTAAATTAAAAGATGCAACTACAGAACTTAGAAAAGGTTCATCAAAATTAAGTCAAGCAGATGAACTTAAAGAGCAGCTACTTAAAAAATTAGTTGAACTAAAAAATGGTATAGGTCAACTAAATACTGGTGCCGATAAATTACATGCTGGTACTGTAGAAGCTGTAGAAAGTTCAAACAAATTAGCTGCTGGCAATGAAAAATTTAATTCTAATCTTCAAATGATGAATGAAAAAGTACAGTCAATTTTAGTTCCAGACTTATCGGGTTTATCTTCATTAAATATAGAAAGTGATTTAAGAAATATTGGAGCTAGTGCAAATAACATAGGTGCATCTGCTGGAGAAATGGGTCAAGCTATATCTATACTAAGTAATGTCGAAGATCCTACCGGACAGGTAGCACAAGCTATTTCAATATTACAAGGAACCGCACGAAACATTGGTCAAGAAGCAAACCAAATTGGTTCTTCTGCTAAGAATATTGGAGCTGCAGCTCAAAATATTGGTGGTGCAGGTGGAGATATATCTTCAAAATTGGGTCAAATAGCTGAATTAAAAGTGGGCATTAATAAACTAGCTTCTGCTTCAAACCAAATTAATTCTGGCATACAACAATTACCTTCGGGTTTGACAAAACTTGAAAATGGCACAAAAAAACTTTCTAGTGGTTCTAATGAAATTTACACATCTTTAGAGCAAGGAATTGCACAAATAACTAGTCAAATGGATACATCACAACTTTTAAAACTATCTGATGCACTTGTGAAATTAGATGATGCTACAGGACAATTAAAAGACGGTTCAACTAAACTTCGTGAAGGAACAGAACAAAGTGAAGAAGCAGTAGGAATGCTTGCATCAGCAATAACTGAACTTGATTACAATTCAGATAAATTAAATAGTGGTGCGACAGATTTATCTAATGGGCTCCATGAATTTAGAGATAAATCTAAAATGTTTAATGATTTTCCAAGACTCAAAACAGAAGGTCTTTCTCCAATGCGTGATGGCATTAGAAAGCTAAACACCGGTATATATGATTTGAACGAAGGAAGCGTTAAATTAAAAGATGGTGGCGATGTTATAGATGATGCTATGAGAAAATTCAGCGAAAAACTTCAAGAATTTAAACAAAAAGGAATCAATGAATTAGATAATAAGACAAAAGAATTACCTGAATTTAAAGCAATCGTAGATACTATGGCAGATTTTGCTCATGAAGAAAATTCATTTACAGGAACAAGCGAAGGATTTGACACTAAGTTTAGGATTATCGAAAAAATAAAATAATAAGTATTGATGAAAGGGCTATGTTAAATAGTCCTTTTTGTGTTAATAGCTATAAAATAATTATCATTAATAATAATAGTTTTGACAAAAATATAAAAGCATTTTTACAAATTTTATTTAATATTAATACATAATATAAATGAGGTGATAGTATGAAAATTTATGCACATAGAGGTTTTAGTTCAAAATTTATTGAAAACACCAAGTCTTCTTTTGAAGCATGTGTAGATTTAAATATTCATGGGATAGAAATAGATGTCCAGTATTCTTTGGATAAAAAGGTCGTAGTGATACATGATGAAGATACAAAAAGACTTTTAGGTATAAAAAATTTTATCAAAGATATGACTTATAATGAGCTCTCTAAATTAAATGTTTTAGATGGGCATGAGAAACCTATCTTGCTAGAGGAATATCTAAATATAATTGAAGATACTTCTCTTGTTACAAATGTTGAGCTAAAGACTTCTGTCTTTGAATACGATGGAATAGAAAGAGATGTTTTTAATATTTTTAAGAAAAGAAATATGCTCCATAGACTTTTAATTTCGAGTTTTAATCACAATAGTTTAATTAAATTTCGAAAGCTCACAAGCGATGTTCCAATTGCATGTTTAGAATCTTCTAGATTAATAGAACCTTGGGAATATTTGTATAATTATGGTATCGATTATTTTCACCCTTTATATATGACTATGGATAAAGAAACAGTAGATAAGCTGCATGATAAAAATATCAAAGTAAATGTATGGACAGTAAATGATAAAAAAAGTTATAATTGTATGAAAAAAATTGGAGTAGATGGAGTTATTACAAATTATCCTGATTTACAATTTGAATAGTAAAGTTGTTTAAAATTATCGTTTTTTCATTTATTTTTAATTTTTATAAAAAATGCGAAAACTATATTATGAATTAAAATTCTAATTAATGGTAAATTAAAAATACATTGTTCTGTAATTTTAACGAAACAATGTATTTTTTGTTTATCTTTTTGGAAATATTATAGTTTTTTCACTATCTTTCATGAATACGAATATTTTATTTAAGTCTATTCCAACTTTGCACCTATTATTAATATCGATATTTTCTTCGGGATTAAAACGCATAATGATAGGATTTGTCGACTCGTCAGCTGTTGCGTATGCATAAATATCGCTTCCCATGTATTCTACATTCGAGAATAATAGGTCAATTTCTGAATTTTCGTCTACATAGAAATCCTCGCTCCTGATTCCAATATAATATTTATCCCCTGGAACTATATATTTATAATCTTCTTTTCTACTTTTTGGAATTTCAATGAGAGTATTAAATAATTTTAGATATATTTTGTCATCTTTTATATTAAATTCACTCTCAAATATATTCATCTTTGGAGTACCTATAAATTCTGCAACGAATTTATTATTGGGCCTGTAATATAAGTTTAGGGGTGTGTCAAACTGTTCGAGTACTCCTGAATTTAGGACTGCAATTCTATCGCCCATAGTCATGGCCTCTGTTTGATCGTGAGTAACATAAATAAATGTTGTGTCGAGCTTTTTGTGCAAGTTTACAATTTCACTTCTCATCTCTACTCTTAATTTTGCATCTAAGTTAGAGAGTGGTTCATCAAGTAGAAATACTTTTGGGTTTCTAACCATTGCTCTTCCTAATGCAACTCTCTGTCTTTGACCGCCCGATAATTGTGCGGGTTTTTTGTCAAGTAATTTTCCAAGTTGGAGTGAATTTGCTATATTCGATACTTTATTATTTATATTTTCCTTTGAAACTTTATGCATTTTAAGAGGAAATGCGATATTTTCTCTTACACTCATATGTGGATAAAGTGCATATGACTGAAATACCATTGCTATATCTCTATCTTTAGGACTGACTTCATTTACTACATCTTCATCTATTTTTATTTTGCCAGAACTTATTTTTTCAAGCCCTGCTATCATTCTAAGAGTGGTAGATTTTCCGCAACCACTAGGACCTACTAAAACTATAAATTCTTTATCTTTGATATCTAAATTAATATTTTTGACGGCCCTATAGCCGTCTTCATATTCTTTAACTACATTTTCTAATTTTACATTTGCCATATTTACCTCAACCTTTTACTGCCCCCGTAGTTAAGCCTCTAATCATATTTTTTCTAGCAAAAAAGAAAATCACAAGAGAAGGTATCATGCATATAACTACTCCTGCAATCATCAAGACCATTGACTGTGAGTCGGCAGAATTTAACATACTTATTCCAATTTGAACTGTTCTATATTCGTCTGAACCTGTTATTAAAAGAGGCCACATATACATATTCCAAGCTCCTAGAAAAGATGCAACACTCAGTGCCCCAATAACAGGACGTGAAATAGGTATTAATATTTTTAATATAAATTTTAAATCGCTACAGCCATCAATATTGGCAGATTCATATATTTCCATCGGAAAAGATTGGAAAGCTTGTCTAAATAGAAATATTCCCATGGCAGTTGTGAGATAGGGAAGTACCAAACCGATATAAGTATTAGTAAGCCCCCAGCCACTTACCATCAAGAAATTTGATATTATCGTAGCCTCACCAGGAATCATCATTGTTGACATTATTATTGCAAATAAAATTGCTTTAAATTTAAATTTTAAAAAATGAAAAGCAAAAGCAGCAATTATGGCAGTTCCTATTTGAGATACCATAATAACTGTAGATACTAAAAAAGAATTCAAAATATATAGCCCAATTGGTGCAATTTCAAATACATCCAAGTAGTTTTGGATTGTTGGATTTGATGTAAAAATTGATGGGCTTTGTGAATATATTTCGCTTGATGGCTTTAGGCTCATTCCCAGTGCGTAAATTAATGGAAAAAGCACTATAATCGCCAAGATAATATTTAGTAATAACCTTATAAATTTGCCAAAGTTATTTTGTGAAATATTTCTTTTTTTATTGGCAGTAACAAATTTTTTATTCAATTTAACTTTTTGCATTTACAGCACCATTCTTTTTAAATATTATTAGAGTAAGAAACATAATTATAATAAATAAAATTATTGACTCGGCCGATGCTAAATCATATCTATAATTCATAAAAGCATTTTTATAAATATCATGCACTATTACATTTGTAGATTCTCCAGGGCCGCCGCCTGTCAACAATTTGATTTGAGCAAATGATTGAAAGGCATTTATTATATTGGTAACAACTACGAAAAATATTATAGGTCCTAGAGAAGGTATAGTGATATGAATAAATTCATTTAGACTATCTGCACCATCTATTTGTGCCGATTCATAAAGAGATTCATCTATACCAGAAAGACCAGCACTAAAATATAGAAAGTTCATACCGCTGTTTAGCCAACCAGTTAGTATGCCAATACTTAAAAGGGCTAATTTAGGATCTACAAGCCAATTGACTTTGCTATTTAATAAAATATTTACTATACCTATAGACTGATTCAACATAACTTTAAAAACAAGAGCCATTCCACTTGATGCTATTGCCATAGGGAGTGCATATAGTGTTGTAAAAACTTTTATGCCTGGAAAAGTTTTTTGACAAAGCATAGCTGTGACAAAACCTAATAATACTCCAATAATTACAACTATAATTACGTATAGTAATGTTACTAAGATTGAATTGTAAAATGAACTGCTGTTAAAAAGTTCGATATAGTTTTTTAATCCCACAAAATTTTTACTTGAACCCATATTATCCGTAGAGTGCAGACTTCTAATTAGAGTCTGCACAAATGGATAAAATGTAAAAATTATAAAAATAGTCATTGCGGGAAAAAGATATAAATATGACTTTTTATTATTTTCCCTGTTCATATAATCCCTACTTAATTTGATGAATTGTAATTATTAAGAGCGTCGTTTACTTCTTTTGCTATTGCTTTTGCAGCTTCTTGTGGAGTTTTATTTCCGTTTAAAACTTCTTCTACATATTTTTCTTCAATTTGTCTAGTTTCTTGATAAACTGTAGCAAGACCGCCTTGTGATTCTGGTGAAGAGTCATGTAATTGGTCAATAGCAGTTTCGAATTGTGGGAATTTTTTGATATTTTCTTTAAACACTTCTTCATTGTGAGCGTCTACGTTGATAGGGAAATATCCAGTTTCAGCATTCCAATAAGCTTGAGATTCTGGAGATACTAAAAATTTAATAAAATCCCATGAAGCATCTTTTCTTTTGTCATCATCAGTATCTATCATATATATAGACGCTCCACCAATAGAAACCATGCCTTTGTCAGTTTTATAAACACTTGGGAAGTATGCTGTTCCAACTTCGAAAGAATCACCAACCTCATTTAAAATTTGTTTCAAACTTGCAGTAGAGGCAAATGTCATAGCTGAAGTTCCTGAAATAAATTCAGGTTGACCACCTTGTTTTCCTACATTTGGAGCAACACCCTTGTCGGCAAGGTCTTTCCACATGGATAAAATATTTTCCATTCCGCCATTTTCGTCAAACACAACTTTTGTAGGATTTTTTTCTCTACCATTTCCATTATCAAATACAGGAAGTTCTTGTTTTGACATAAGTTGATCTACCCACCAGCCATAAATTGACATAGAGATTGGCATTTCAACCCCGCCTTTTTCTTTTAAATCATCTGCAATATCCATCATTTCTTCTAATGATTTTGGAGCTTCTGCTATACCAGCTTTTTCAAAAATATCTTTATTGTAATATAAAAGTGGTGTTGATGAGTTAAAAGGCATTGAATTTAATTTGCCATCAATAGTATAATAAGCAGCTAGATTTGGCTCGATTTTTGTAATATCAAAATTGTCTTTGTCTATATATTCTTGAACTGGAACAATTAGTCCAGAGTCAATCATAAATCTAGCACCAAGTTCAAAAACTTGAACTATATCTGCACCTACTTCTTTACCTGCTGACGATGCACGAAGTTTAGTTAGAGCATCATCGTATTCGCCTTGAAATTCAGCTTTTACAAAATATTTGTCTTGACTTTCGTTATATCTTTTAACAAGTTTATCAAGAGCTTTGCCATTTACACCACCCATGGAATGCCAAAAAGTAATGACAGTTTTGCCGTCTTTTTCTGCGGCAGCAGTTTCTTCATTTCCTTTTGAATTACCCTTAACACATGCTGTAAAAAGCATTGCAAAAACAAGAGTAATGATTAAAATAATTTTCTTTTTCATAATTCCTCCTATAGAATATAAGTATTTTATGGATAATAAATTAACATTAAATTAATAACTTCTTATTTATAAATTGTAATAAGTGAGTAAAGGATTGATTGACTAAGTAATAATGACTTCATAATCAAGTTTAAAAACTCGGTAATTTGATAACGCAAAATTATAATGATAGAATTAAGTTACGAATATAAAATAGTTAATAGAGAGGTTTATTATGAATGCATTATCGAATTTAAAAATTTTAGATTTCACTACACTTCTGCCAGGGCCTTTTGCGACAATGCAGTTGGCTGATATGGGCGCAGAAGTACTTAAAGTTTCATCTCCATCAAAATATGATTTGGTACTTGAAGCTGAACCTAAAATTAAAGAGAAGTCGGCAAATTTGTTGTGGTTAAATAGAAACAAAAAAACTATGGCACTAAATTTAAAAACAGGAGAAGCCATAAAAATAGTAAAAAAATTAATTGAAGAATATGATATTTTAGTAGAGCAGTTTAGGCCAGGAGTTATGGAAAAGTTGGGGCTAGGTTATGATGAATTAATAAAAATAAACCCAAAACTTATATACTGTTCGATAACGGGTTATGGTCAAAGTGGTGTTTTAAGTTCAAAAGCTGGTCATGATATTAACTACTTAGCAAGATCGGGTCTTATGAGTTTTAGTGGTACTAAAAAGAGTGGTCCTGTAATTTATGGAACACAAATAGCAGATATAGCCGTTGGTAGCATGAACTCAATTGTAGCAATATTAGCCGCAGTAAATTATAGAAATTTAACAGGTAAGGGGCAGCACTTGGATATTTCAATGATGGATGGGCTACTTCCTTTTAACTCATTGAGCGGGGCACAATATCTTGGTGGGGGAGATTTACCCACAAGAGAGAGCGATTTATTAAATGGTGGCAGCAATTACGACTTTTATAAGACTAAAGATGGTAGATACTTTTCTGTGGGTTCACTTGAGAAAAAATTCTGGGACGGACTTTGTGATATACTAGAAATTGATGCAAATAGTGCAACAGATATCAGTGTAAAAGAAGAAATCAGAGAAAAGTTTATGTCAAAAGATTTTGAAGAATGGTTAGAAATTTTTAAAGACAAAGACGTGTGTGTAGAACCAGTTCTAAATTTAGATGAAGTAGTTCAAGATAAAAATATAAATGAAAGAGGACTGATTGTTGAACTTGATGTTGATGGAGAAAAAGTAAAACAGTTCGCCAGTCCAATTAAATTTTCCAAATCAAAACAAGAATATAAATTTGCAGGTAAAACTATAGGAGAGGACACTGTAGATATTATGAGAAAATTAGGTTATAGTGAAGATGAAATAGAAGATATGAAAAATAATGATGTTTTCAAATAAATTTGATAAATATTTGGATAATTTTGAAAATTTAATTTGTTTCAATTTATGCAAATAAAATTAATAGTAACTATATAAAAGGTTATTAATAATTTTCATCAAAATCTTTAAATATTTTAAAACCTGTTGTAACTAATAGCATTGACAATATCAGCTTATATATAAAATGTTTAGAGTCACTTATCTCTAAAGAAAGAATATAAAAGATTAGAATATAGTATAATTTCTCATATAATTTTTTCATTTGAATACCTCCATTTTAAAACTAATTCTACATTTTTCTATAATATTAGTATAAAAAATTTATATTATAATTACAATAAAAAGAGTGATGTTAAAATTGTAGTGACCCCCTAAATCCGGACATGGATTAGGGGGTATTTTAATGTCAAAATATGATTATGAAACGAAATTAAAAATTGTAAGAGAGAATGAACAAGGATATGGAAGAAAATATCTTTCTGATAAGTATGGACTTAAAGAATCTACAATTGAAAATTGGATACATTTATATAAAATGTACGGTGAAGAAGCGTTAAATAAATCTATGTCTAAAACCAATTATACTGGAGAATTTAAGTTATCAGTATTACAATATAGGAAAAACCATAAATTATCCTACAAAGAAACCGCAGAACATTTTAGTATAAAAAATCCATCTACCATTGCTAATTGGAATAGAAAATATGAAGAATGTGGATTTGAATCTTTATGCGGTATGGTAGGAAACCCCAAAAAGAAGGGAGATTCTGATATGCATAAAGACACTAATAATCCTAAGAAACTAAATAAATCTGAGAGAGAAGAATTAATTGAATTAAGAGAAAGAAATCAATACCTAGAAGCGGAGAATCTTTATCTAAAAAAGTTAGAT
>NZ_JBEPMA010000011.1:0-48726 GCF_040545475.1 Peptoniphilus olsenii
TTGACAGAACCTTTTAAGTATTTATTTGATAGCTAAGGCAAATGATAGATTAAATATTGTACTAGATTAATTTACACAATATTATGGACTTGACACAAAAAAATTATAACTATAATTAACTTAAATATATTAATCATTAATTCTATAATATTCATACTTTTTATAATAAGAATAAAATTCAGCTGCATCTGAACCTACTTTATCACGAGGATAAGACTTTTCTCCGTTAAATATAAAATGTCTAGATATTATAGGAAGTTTTTTTCTAAGTTCCGAATTATAAGCGAAAAAATTATCTGCCTTTGAATAATCTAACAGATCTAGCACTGTACTGGCCAAATAATTAGTCGAAATAATATCTCCGTAATCAATCTCAATATTTTCTTTATTCAAAAATTCTCTTCCTTTGGAATTAGCTAAAATTAAATAAGGAGTTGAATAATATTCAATTTCTTTTTCCAAATTATCCCAATTTAGAGTTTTACCAATTTCATCATAAGCACTTGGATCACTTCCTAAACTAGGCAGATGATCACCATAAAATACCATTATAATCGGCTCATCTTTAGTATTAATCATATCATAAACTTCGCCTAGCATAATATCCATATCTTTAACTCCCAAAAAATATGCTCCAAAAGCGTTGGCTGCCTCGTTTGATAATTCATAATCACAATAATAGGGATAGTTTTCTTTATATTTATCATAATAATACGGGCCATGATTTTGAATATCTACTGCATAATCAAAGATTGGTGCTTCGTTTTCGTCAATTGCTTGTTCAAATCTATCAATTAAAATTTGAGTAAATTGTTTTTCAGATACATACTCTCCTTTAATATCTGGATTTTCAATATTTTCTAAGAAGAAAGATTCCTTAAAACCAATTTTTGGATATACTTCGTTTCTCCTATAAAACCACTCATAACCAGGATGAAAAGCACGTGTTTCATAACCAATTAAATTCAAAAATCTCGGCAAAGAATTAATATTTCTTTTAATTGAATTAAATGAGATGGAGCCATTTGCAGAAACATCTGTAGTTAAAGTCCCAGTCAATACATCAAATTCAGTATCTCCAGTACCTCCCCCAAAAGAAGGTGTAACTATCCTCCCACTTAGCACTGCTTCTGATTGTAACCTCTTAAAGTTTTCGTTAGGGTCGTATCCTTTGTCAAAAGAAAAAGCTGGATTTTGGGAAATATCAGTAAAAGCCTCTCCCATTATCCAAATTATATTTGGTTTTTGATTGTACTGAATCACCGAAAGTTCTTCTGATTTATCTATACTTTCATAATTTTTTATTTCATCTCGATTATACCCAACTGGAGGTCTTACAAAAGAATCTTTTAAATTGTGGATAAAAGTATAATTAAATCCCTTTGAATTAAAATGATTTAAAAGATTATAGGGATTACCTTTTTGTGGTAGAGAATAATAAATATTGTCCTTTGCATATACAAAATTATACAAACAAAAAGCCGCTACAATTACAGAAAATGTACCTATGAATCTTTGTTTAACAACAATTTTAGATTTATCTATTCGTTTTGTCGCAAATAATATAATTATCAAAGCAATTATTGGAACAACAATTGCCAGTTTGTCTGGAAAATAAGATTGTTTTACCATATTAGCCGCTTCAAAACCTAGCTTAAAATCACTAAAAACAAGAGGAGCATTCCTATAAAGCACTTTAGTCCTGTGAATAATATAAATTACAAAATACAAACATGAATTCAAAATAACGGCAAGTCTAAATCTGCCAAAAATACTTTGAAATAATATCCCCAACAAAAACACTGGTATAATATTAAGTAATATCGTAAGAGGGTTTTTGAATACTTCTTTTATAATGATGTCATCTGACGGCGTCAAGACAAACATCACAACAGTAATGCATAAAGCAAAAATTAATTGACCAAAAATGTCTGCATATTTAAAACTCCTGGTTATTTTATTTTTTTCTCTATTTACTAAACCTTTCATTTAAATCACCCAATTTCATTGCATAATATTATATAATAATTTTATAAAAAGTAAAACTTTTGTAAATAAAAACTTAATATTTTTAATAAAATTTACATTCCTAAACTTAATTATCGTTTGAAAAACAAAATGATTTAAGAATGAGTAATTTTTTATCATTTAAATATAATAATTTTTTTAAAAACTGGGATTTAAAATTTTTTCAATATTTTTAATGTTTTAAATAACCCTTAAAAATAATATAAATATCCTTTTAAATTATTAAAAAAATCCATATTTGGACAATTATAAAATATATAAAAAATAATTGATAATTTTTATCAAAAAGGCTTTACAAATTAAAAATTATGTTGTAGAATATAGATAAGTTATTGATAGAACTTATCATTAACACATAATATTATATGTCTGCAAAAGTAGACCATATTAAGGCGAAAGCCTTAGCTCCTAAGATTAATAATAAAATTATACCAATCAACATTCAAAAAGAAAAAGACCACAGTGCGTTTAGTGGTCTTTTTCTTTTTGTGTATTTATGTTATTGCATGAATTTAACGCATTCTTTCTAAATCAGATTAACAAATTTACTTCATTACATGCAGTTCCATTCTATGCGTTCGTTAACGCTCACTTGGCCGAGATGACATGGGGAGTAAATTTTATTCAAACATAACCATTTAGTTTTAAATTCAAAAAAGAAGTTTTCTATAAAAAGAAAACTTCTTTAAAAAAATCATCCGAATTTTATTTTCCAAATCTTCTCATAAATTCTTCCATCAATTCACGTTCACTACTTTGACTATCTTGCATTTGATTTCTATTCCTAAGTTCTTGTTCTTGCAAATCTGCTCTCGCATTTTTATCTTTTTCTACTGAATAATCTGTAAATGTCAACTCGGTATTTTGTTCTTTTCCATCTCTAATAAATGTTATATTAACTTTATCTCCAGATTGATATTTATATAATATTGATTTTAAATCATTATTATCATTTGTCTTATCTTTTCCAATTTTAGTTATTACATCGCCTGGTTGTAGTCCGGCTTCAACTGCTGGAGATTTATCATAGAGTTTATAGACAAATATACCTTCTTCTGATTTTATATTTTCTCCAAAAAACTGTCTTGCTGCATTGACATCCATTGAAAGTATTCCCAATGAAAGCTCCTTATAGCTGCCTGTTTCTATTACCTGTTTAATAATTGGCTTAATAAAATTAATTGGAATTGAAAACCCAAGTCCCTCAGCAGATTGTACCTTAATAGTATTTATTCCTACAACTTCACCTTTTGCATTTAGAAGTGGTCCCCCAGAGTTTCCTCCATTAATCGAAGCGTCTGTTTGGATAAGACCAGTCATGTAACCTCCACCACTTACTGCACCTACATATCTATCTAGACCTGATATGATGCCTTGTGTAACCGATTGTGAAAATTGTAATGAAATTGGATTTCCTATGGCAACTGCCGCTTGACCTATTTGTAATGCGTCTGAATCTCCAAGAACAGCTGCATTTAACTTCTCTTGTGAATTTATTTTTACTATTGCAAGGTCAATCATTTCATCTGCCCAAATTGTCTTTCCTTCCAAGTCAGTCTCGTTATTTAATCTTACTGTTACTTTGTCGACAATTTGATTATTTAGTTTTACAACATGAGCATTCGTTAGTATATAACCCTTTTCATCAACTATTACACCGCTACCAACGCCTTGCACTTGAACTGGTCCAAAAAATGATTGCTGAACACCCTTGGTAGTTATTCCAACAACCGATGACATAGACTTTTTCGCCACTGCCGATGCTATTGTCATATCGTCTTGTGCAGAAATAGTTATATTGTTATTAGGTGAGGTACTATTTGGCTTGCCCATTTTCATAGATGTAAGCATGGAACCTATCACACCACCTATTAATGAGAACACGATTGCCATTATTACAAGTATAGCCCCTTTACCTTTTTGTTTTTTAGCGGGCTTTGTGTATTTATTTTCTCCATTTGAATATATATAATTATTGCCGCTATCTTTGAAATTATCATACATAGAAATACCTCCTCTTATATGCAAAATTTTAGAACTCTTTTGTGAAAAATAAATGAATTATTTATCAAGAATATTTGAAAATAATATGATACTTGTATTAATATTTACCACTTCATAAATAATTAAATCAAAGACATCCTCTAAAGAGCAAGAAATTGTATTATGATTTTTTTATAAGCTTTCTTAAACAAGGTAGTAATCTGTTAAAATTAGATATATTTTTTAAATTCATCTTACTTCAAAAAATAAGTACATTTAAAAACCAGAGACATTCATTAATTGTCTCTGGTAAAATTACTTTTTCACTATATGCAATGCATAAATTCATATTTAAATTATAAAAAATTATCAAAATACTGAAACGTATGCGTCTTTTTTATCCAGAATAAGCATATGACCTGGTGCATGTGTTATCATAATATCCGGCTTTGATGCCATTGCTACTGCCTGAGGTGTAACCCCACAAGCCCAAAATACTGGCACTTCGCCTTCTTTTATTTCACTTCTTTCACCAAAGTCTGGTTCGTCAATATTTTTTATTCCTATAACTGAAGGGTCTCCAATATGGATTGGTGCTCCATGTGTTGCAGGAAATCTTGCTGTCACTGTTGTAGCTTTAACTATATCCTTATAAGGTATCGGACGCATTGAAACTACAGTGTTGCCATGAAATACTCCTGCACTTTCACATTCAATATTTGTAATATACATTGGCACATTGTGTTCGTCCTCAATATGTCTTACAGGTACATCTGCCTCAAGCATAGCTTTTTCAAATGAAAATGAGCAACCGATAACGAATGTCACAAAATCATCTTGCCAAACATCTTTAAGGTCTGTGACTTCTTTTTCGAATTCTCCATTCCTATATATTCTATACTTAGGTACATCAGTTTTTATATCTGCTCCATCTGCCATTATTTTAGTTAGAGATGAGCCCTCATCTAAAACTTCAAGTATTGGACAAGGTTTTGGGTTTCTTTGTGCAAATAACAAAAAGTCATATGCATATTTTTTAGGAAGTATGGCTAAATTTGCTTGTAAATATCCCTCGCTCATTCCAGAAGTCGGCATATTAACTTCGCCTTCTCTAATTAATTCTCTAACTTCTTTAGGGCTCATCTTTGCAAGTTCATTTAATTTCATAAAATCGACTCCTCAATGATTTTATTGAAAGTTTCATTGTATTCACGTGCTATTTTGTTTGCCTCATCGACACTTACTCTGTCAAATACTACTTTGTCAAGGAAATTCATATGTGCTAATTTGTGCAAATCGGCACTAATTACAGTTCCTATCTTTGTATAACCGCCTGTTGTTTGTCTATCTGCTACTAATATAATTGGCTGTCCATTTGCAGGTACTTGAATTGAACCAAAAGCTGTTCCGTCTGATATTATATCAGCTGTCTCTTTATGTTCAATTTTTTCACCTTTTAATCTGATACCCATTCTGTCAAATTCTTTTGTTACTTGATAACCACCTGATCTAAATAAATCGTGAATTCCTTTTTCCGTAAAGTAATCATCTTGAGGTCCAAGTACTACTCTTAAAACATTAAATTTTGAAAATTTAGGAAGATATTGTTCAGGTATTCTCCTGTGTTTTGGAAGTTCTTTAGGTCTGATTATATTTAATTCATCTTTAGCTTTTAATGCTCTGCCATCTAATCCACCCATTTTTGTTTTTGTATGTGTAGATTTAGATCCATTTACAACTGGCACATCAATTGAACCAGAAAAAGCTATATATCCACGAAGACCTTCAATCATTTTTCCAAATTGTAAACTATCTCCAGCTTTAACTTCTATGGACTCAAACATAGGAACTTCTTTTCCATTTATTTTCGGACTCATATTAGCACCTGTAATTGCTACAACCATATCTTCATTGAATTTAAGAGCTGGTCCAAAATAAATCATTTCAAGAACTGCTTCATCTAAATCATTCCCCACAAGAATATTGGCAAGTTTATAATTATAGTCGTCCATAACTCCAGAAGTAGGAATGCCGAGCTCTTGATATCCATATCTACCACTATCTTGAATAGTTGTTAATATACCACCATTTATTACATCAATACTACTCATTTAGCTCACTCCTTTTTACCTTCTTGATATTAACTGAATAAGTTTTATTGTCGACCTGTTGTTTTATCTTGTCATATTCTTCTTTAGTGATTGGTACATATCTTATATAATCACCTGCTTGAATAAATACAGGCGGATCTATTGTGTCATCATAAAGTTTAAGTGGAGTTCTTCCTATTAATTGCCAACCGCCAGGTGATTCTAATGGGTACATACCAGTTTGATTTGATGCAATTCCTACTGAACCCGGTTCTATTTTTAACCTAGGACTTTTAAGTCTTGGAGTTGCTATTCTTTCATCAAGTCCACCTAGATAAGTAAATCCTGGTATAAATCCCATCATATATACTAGATAATCTGTCCCTGAATGAATTTTTATAACTTCATCTACAGTCATATTAGCATGACTTGCAACAAAATCAATATCTGGACCATATTCTCCACCATATAGAGTTGGAATTTCTACTAATCTTACAAATTCTCCCACACCTTTAGCATCTTTAGTTTTTAGTCCATTTAAAACATCTACTAATTCGCTAAAAGTTATTTTTACTGGATCATAATTAATTAAAATTGATCTGTATGTGGGTAAAATGTCAACTACACCATCTAATTTTTGTTCCTTCAAATTTTCTACCACATTGGCAATACTAGCGTTTATTTCTTTTTCAATAGTATTTCCAAATTCCATTACAAGAGCTGAATCTCCTGCTGGTAGAAATTTTATTTTATCATACATTTTATTCTCCTTTTTCTATTATAGACCAAGGTTTGCTAACAATGTTTTTATTCCCATAAAAGCAGTAATAGCTACTACTAACCAACCTAATATGAAAAGTAAGTTAGAATGCTTATATTCTCCAACAATACTCTTCTTCTTAGATGCTACAAGTATAACAGCTAAAGTTATTGGCAATATAAATCCATTAAGTGTTCCTACAACTACAAGTAAAGTTTGAGGTTGTCCTATAAATATAAACACTATTGTAGAAATTACTATAAATAAAATAGTAACTAAATTTTCTCTCTCAGCTATAGGTTTAAATAATGTCTTCAAGAAAGATACTGAAGTATAAGCTGCACCTACAACAGAAGTAAAAGCTGCTGCTGCAAAAACTATACCAAATATTTTATAACCAACAACGCCAGAAGCTGCTCTAAATGATGATGCCGCAATATTATCAGGGTCAATTTGTGCACCTGCCATTTTTGTAACTCCAAGAATAGCTAAAAATAATAAAACTCTAACTATAAATGCTACTACAATACCAAGAGTAGCAGATCTATTAACATCTGGAAGTGCATCTTCTCCAACGATACCAGCATCTATAAGTCTGTGACCACCTGAGAAGACTATATATCCACCTACAGTACCACCGATTAAAGTAAGTGTTGCAGGTATAATTGAATTGAACCCACCTTTTGGCATTACAGCAGATGAAACTGCCTCTCCAACAGGCGGTTTTGTTTTAATAGCAACAAAAGCAATAAGAACTATCATGGCAGCTCCAAGAATTTGTGTTAACTTATCCATTGCTGAACTAGCAGATTTAGAAGAGAAAATTATAATACCAATTAATCCACCAATTGCCGCACCAATTCTTATATCAATGCCAAATATTACATTAAGCCCTTGTCCTGCTCCACCAACATTACCAATATTGAATGCAAGTCCGCCCAAAGCTACTAAAAGAGCTACCACATAGCCAAGTCCCGGCAAAACTTTATTAGCAATATCTTGACCTCTCATTCTTGATACTGCAATTACTCTCCACACATTAAGTTGTGCTACATAAGACATAATAATTGAAATTAAAATTACCGCTGCAAAATCTGCACCTAAACTTGTAGTAAAAGTCGCAGTTTGAGTCATAAATCCTGGTCCAATAGCAGAAGTTGCCATTAGGAATGCCGCACCTAAAAGTACGGATAAATTAGTTTTCTTTTCAGACATTTTTATTCTCCTTATTTCAAGAAACTTATAAGTGGTTTAACTTCGATACCTTCTTTTTCTAAACCAGCTCTAATATTTTTAACAAACTCTAAAGCTTCTGGATTATCACCATGAACACAAATTGAATCAGCAACTATATCAATTTCTTTTCCATCAGCTGTAACAACTTTATTTTCTTTAATCATTTTAACAACTCTAGGAATAGCTTCTGCAGGATCTTTTACGAATGCTCCCGGTAGAGATCTATTAACGAGAGTGCCATCTTCGTTATATCCTCTATCTGCAAAAACTTCTTGAGCAACTTTAAGTCCTCTTCTCTTTCCTTCTTTTGCTATGTATGATCCACTTAAAACCATAAGAATTAAATTTTTGTCATACTCTTCAATTGCATCTAAGATTGCGTTTGCAAGTTTTTCATCGTTGCAAGCAGTGTTATAAAATCCACCATGAAGCTTCATATGTTGAAGTTTTGTACCATGTGCTTTTGCAAAAGCATCAAGTGCACCTACTTGATATAACATATATGCTCTTGCTTCCTCAGGCGAGATTGCCATTTTTCTTCTACCAAATCCCATTAAATCAGGATAACCTGGATGAGCTCCTATTTGTACATCGTTTTCAACTGCAGCCTTAACAGTTTTATCCATGATTAAAGGATCACCAGCATGATAACCGCAAGCACAGTTAATACTTGTAACATGTTTAACGATTTCTTCATCCATACCCATTTTGTATGAACCAAATGATTCTCCAATGTCACTGTTTAAGTCAACAAAATATCCCATTACTTTTCCTCCTTAATATAATAAAAAATAGTGCTTGGTATAAATGAATTTTTATACCACAACACTATTATAATAAAAATCTAATCGAAATTCAATCGATTAAAGCACTATCAGAAAATAAATTTTATAATACAATTTTACGTTTTCCTAAACAAATTCGTTAAACAAGCGTAATAAAGAGAATAAAATTATTTATATTATACTTTAAATTTTTAATTTTTTATATTGTTTTCATGTTCAATACTTAAATTAATTCAAAATCAACTTAATATTTGAATGAAATATAATTGTCCATAAACAATCTAATTATAAATAAGTTTCAACATCAATTATATAATCTTTTTTAAATTTATTCAAACACTTTCATGATACTTTCGATAGGCGCTTTTTCTTTTTCTTCAGGCTCTTGTTCAATCTTACCAAAAGGCATTTGAGCAACTAATCTCCAAGTTTTTGGCACATGATATAAATCTCTACACCAATTGTCAATGTGTGGATTATAATGTTGCAAACTCGCTCCTATTCCTTCATCTCTCAAACCTTGCCAAGCATTCAATTGTATCATGGCACAACCATGCTCTGCCCACTGATCCATTCTTTCTGCGTAGCTTGGGATTTCTTTTTTTAGTCCTTCTACTACTTCTTCTTCAATGAAAAATAATGCTGTACCTTTAGCATGATAAAACCCTTTAAATTTTTCTTTGTCGATACTATTGTCGTAAGTTTCGTTAACTTTATTCCAGAATTCTTTAGATTTATCATCAAATAACAATACAACACGTGTTGGTTGTGAATTCATCGCAGATGGAGTAGTATTTAAGACATCTTCAAAAATATATTTAACTTCTTCATTTGAATGATGAATATCCTCTGACAAATTATAATAAGATCTTCTTTTTTTTATTGTTTCTAAATATTCTTGCATAATTCACCTCTTAAAATTAGATTTCTACTTACCTGCTTTTAAGAATATACCCTTTATTTAAAAACTCTATTCAAGACGACCGCCTTTAGTATATAGATTATAGTAGTAGTCTTTTTTGTCCATCAGCTGTTCATGAGTTCCTCTTTCAATAATTCCATCTTTTGTCATCACTAAAATTAAATCTGCGTTTTGGACTGTAGTTAGTCTATGAGCTATTGTAATTGTCGTTCTGCCTTTTGATAGCTTTTCTATAGAATCTTGGACAATCATTTCACTTTTGTTATCAAGAGCAGATGTAGCTTCATCAAGTATTAGAATTGGTGGATTTTTTAAAAATACTCTAGCTATAGATATTCTTTGTTTTTGTCCGCCTGACAATTTGACACCACGTTCCCCAACATAAGTATCAAAACCCATTGGCAAATGCATTATAAAATCATAAGCTCCAGCAAGTTTGGCCGCTTTATATACTTCTTCATCTGTTGCACCTGGTTTTCCATAGGCAATATTATCTTTTACAGTTCCAGAAAATAAATATACATCTTGTTGTACTATGCCAATATTTTCTCTCAATGATTTTAATTTTATATCTCGTACATCATGTCCATCTACTAATATACTTCCTTCATTTACATCATAAAAACGAGGTATTAGATTGCAGATGGTCGTTTTACCAGCACCACTTGGTCCAACAATTGCAAGCTTTTGTCCAGCTTTAATAGTACAATTAAAATTTTCTAATACATTTCTGTCACCACGTTCATAAGCAAATGTAACATTTTTAAACTCAATATTTCCTTTAGCATCCTCATATGATATAGCATATACTTTATCAACTATATCTGATTTTATCCCCATAATTTCAGTAAATCTTTCTATACCAGTCATTCCTTTTTGGAACTGCTCTGTAAATTCTACAATTCTTTTTACTGTTACAAGAAGAGACTGCACATACATTACATATACTATTAAATCCTGTGGTTTAATTTCTTTATTCATCATGAAATATCCGCCTGTTATTATGAGAATTAAATACATTAATCCGTCAAATATTCTAGTAACTGTATTAAAACCTGCCATAGATTTGTAGAAAGATTTCTTAATTCCCAAAAATTTGTTGTTTTCATACATGAATTTTTCATTTTCAATATCTTCATTAGCAAAAGATTTAACTACACGAATTCCCAAAAGTGAATCTTCTATTGCTGAGTTTAAATTTCCAACGTGAACTTTTTGTGCTTTTTGTGCCTCTCTCATTTTTTCTCTAAAGTGACCTGCAAAATAAATCATAAGGGGTATCATTAGATAGATAAAAATTGTCATCTTTACATTAATAGATAAGAGTATAAACATTGAGACTAAAATTTTTATTGCACCGATAAAATATTCCTCTGGACAGTGATGAGCAAATTCTGTTATGTCAAAAAGGTCGTTGGTTATTCTCGACATAATAACTCCAACTTTTGTTTCGTTGTAGAAAGAATAAGATAGAGATTGAAGATGTGAGTACAAATCACGTCTCATATCAGTTTCAATTTTTGCACCCATAATATGACCAATATTTGTCATAAAATATTGAGCAATAACTTCAATAATTTTTATAGCTAAATAAATTAATGCAAGTTTTGATACAAATTCAATTGTAATCTCAGTTATATCCTCCATTCCAACGCTTGTCAATTTACGAAGTATTAACGGAAGTATCATTTCACTTGCAGTTGTTAGTGCTGCACATAGTAAATCTAAAAATAAAGTAAACCTATATTTATGAAAATATGGTATTATCTTTTTTATTAATTTTATATTGTTCATTTTTCCTCCTTGTATATGATATAGTCTATCAATAATAACATAAACTCCAAATAAATTACAGTCAGTTGGTATACTCTTGTCGCTAATTCTTGACATAAATTTTTATACAATTTATAATCTATTAAGAAATAAAAGGAGATTTAAACATTGGAAAATAAAAGTACAACCGGTAGTAAAATTGCAAAATCTACACTGGCAATAGTAGTATTTTCTCTTATAGGAAAAATATTTGGTTTTGCCAGAGAATCCTTGACTGCATATGTTTTTGGTACATCTATAGAAATGGATGCTTTTTCGCTTGCACAAGCTGCAACTGCAATGATTGCAGGCTTTGTAACTCAAGCAATAGCAACGACATATATCCCATCAGTGCAAAAAGCAGAAACTGAACTTGGTCATGAGCGAAAAAATTATTTCACTAATAATTTGCTTATGATTTCATCTTTAGTTTCCTTTATAATTATTGGCTTAGGGATACTTTTTCCAGAGCAAATAGCACTTTTATCCGCATCACAAGCTGATCCCAAAACTTATGCAATTGTTGCAAAACTTATTCAAGTTGGAATGCCTGTCGTGTTATTCTCATCTTGGGTGGGAGTGCTTACAGGATATTTGCAGCATGGTGGAAAATTTGCAGCAGCAGGGGCAATTGCTATACCATTAAACCTAACATATATAGTATATCTAGCCTTATTCTCGCATCATATTGGAATAATAGGACTTACAATAGCATCGGTACTAGGTATTTTAGTTCAATTTATATTCTTACTTCCTAGTGCTTTTAAAATAGGTTATAGGCCACAATTTATTTTGGATTTTCATGATAAATATGTAAGAGATGCGATTGTACTGGCCCTTCCAGTATTTATATCAGTCTCAGTAAATGACGTAAACACAATTGTAAATAGAAACTTAGCATCAGGAATGGGACAAGGTGCTGCCTCAATTTTATACTTTGCCAATAAAATGAATACCATGATTATTGGCGTGTTTATCACTGCAATAACAGCTATAGTATTTCCAATACTTACAAGGACACTTGGAAGCGGTGACATGGATAGAGGTAAAAAAGTTATGAATGCCTCTATAAAATCTGTATTATTTTTGACAGTTCCAGCCACTATAGGAATGATTATTTTAGCAAGACCTATAATTGAAATTGCATTTGTGCGTGGTTCATTTACACAGGCAGATGGAATAGCAGCGACATCAACACTTAGATTTTATTCGTTGTCGCTTATATCTATATCTCTTTCAAATGTGCTAAACCGTATATTTTATTCAATTGAAGACACCAAAACACCTTTTTATATAGGTGTTGTAAATGTACTTTTAAATGTTGGGCTAAATCTCGCCGTAGCTAAACATTATGGCACAAATGGACTTGCAGCCTCTGTTTCAATCGCAACTACTGTTGCAGTCATAATATCTTTTATATTATTGAGAAAGAAAATAGGAAATCTGGGTACAAAATCTTTCGTGAAAGCTCTAATTAAAACAGCAATGGCCTCAATTGCCATGGGTATTGTAGCACTTTCCTACTTCCCATACGAAAAGCTTATACTCACATTTGCAAGTGGTGGATTGGCTACATTGTTAAAATTAATAGCACTTATGATAGTTGTAGCAATAGCAGCTGTCATTTATGTAATTTGTCTATACTACTTAGGTGTTCGAGAAATAAGAGATGTTGTTGGAATTATGAAAAGAAAAATAGAACTTAAAAAAGCATCAAAAGCATAGATTCTGTAATAGAATTTATGCTTTTTTGTATATATTATATACTACTAAAACTATAATAAATTAAACCCAAGGTGACATATTATCAATAAAAGATGATAAATTTGAATGTATATTTACATAATTTGATTATATTTAAACCAATAAAATTCGAAAATATAAAATATGTATATAATAACTTATCTTTTTAAACAATTATTAAATTAAAGTATTTTAAAATATATTTTTTTGGTATAAGATATATATACTTAGGAGGTGCGTAATGCAATATATTTTAATTTTGTTGATTATAATCCTTCTTATTATGACAAAAAATAAACATAATGAGAAGAACAGTCGCCATTCGAAAAAGAAATTCAAAAAAACAGAGGATGATAAGAAGACCAATAAAGAAAGTGATATTTCTTATATTAATAGCGACGAAAGGGATGCAAAAGAAATAGCTAAAAGCGAAGCCAGACAAAATTCTGTAGAAAGAATAATAAAAAACAAAAATAAGCCTAAAAATACATCTACAAAAAGTCCAGCAGAAGAGCGTTTGAAAGCCGAGAAAAACAAGGCCGAAAGAATAAAAAATGAACAAGAATTAGAAAACCAAAAAATTACAGAAGCTGAAATAAAAACTTTGGATACCGAAAAACAAAAAAATTTAGAAGCTGATAAAAAAGCAAAACAAGATGCTCTTAAAAACGCTCAAGAAAAAGGTGAACCTGCATCTATTGCACTAGATGATTTACAAAAAATTATAAATTCAGATTATGATTTTCTAATAAAACCACTGAAAAATGGAGTATACGACTTTTCTCAAATTAATAGTATTGTAAAATATGAAGATGTAAAAAATCACAAAGTTTACAAAGTATTTCCAGAAAAAGAAATACAAGATTTACCCGTGCAATTGGATAAAATTGAACTTTCATCAGAAAATATAATACAATTTTTCAAAAATACTAGCTCAATACCAACAGTATTAAATAAAAAATATAAAAAAGTATACCAATTCTTCTCAGAAGAAGAACATGATATTCATGCTATTCTAGAAAGATATAATTTAGCAAATCAAAATTTTGATAAAATAAATTCACTTTTTGAAATCGATAAAGAAAATGGAAAAATCTTGTCATTTACAGATAAAATTTCCAATGATGATATTGCTTTTCACTTTATAAATAAATTTTAAACGACATTAAAGTCACAGATAATACCAATCTGTGGCTTTTTTTATACATAAAATTTAATGAAAAATTTAATAAATTTTAATTATTTCTTAACACTTTTTTTACTCAATTGATGTAAAATATCAATAGAAAGTGGTGAGTTATGAATAATAGAAATAATGTTTTAGAAAAATTAGAATTTATCATCAATGACTTAAATACAAACACAAGATTTCTTGAGAACAAAAACTTTATACAGCATGGTCAAACTTCCATTTATGAACATGTAATTGGAGTCTGTTTAAAGTCTATTGAAATCGCACAAATACTAAAACTCGATGTCGATTATGACTCTTTAATCAGAGGTGCACTCCTACACGATTATTTTTTATACGATTGGCATAATCATGATGCTAGACATTATTTACATGGGTTTTTTCATCCCAGAATTGCTTTAGAAAATGCAAAGAAAGAACTCAAACTGACTAAAATTGAAGAAGATATTATTCTAAAGCATATGTTCCCTCTAACTGTTTTTCCTCCAAGATATAAAGAAGCTTGGGTGGTAACTCTGGCAGATAAAATTGTGGCAGTAACTGAAACTTTTAGTCGAAATTCAAAAAAACAATTAAGGGTAGGTGTTGATCTATGAAAGGTATAGAACTTATTTTGGTGTTTTTTATTTATTCGTTTATAGGTTGGTTATGGGAAAGCTTCTTATGTTCTTCTGTAGAACTTAACAAAATTTTTAATAGAGGTTTTCTTCTTGGTCCTTATTGTCCTATATATGGCATTGGAGCCAGTGTATCATATCTAATGCTAGGCAATATGAACTCTCTTTTTCATATCTTTTTAATATCAGCTATTACTTCTTGTACAATAGAATATATTATTGGTTTTGGTTTAGAAAAGTTCTTCAATCAAAAATGGTGGAATTATGAAAACTATCCATTCCACATAAATGGCAGAGTGTGTTTATATGGACTTATAATTTTTGGAAGTGCTAATATAGCAATTGTAAAATATTTAACTCCAGCTTTCTTGATATTTTTATCTCTAGCAACAGAAACAGTATTAAGAAGCATAGCATCAGTATTTACATTTATTCTTTTATTTGATTTATTGCTTACAATTAATCATCTTAAAGGTTCTTCAGATATGCTAGAAGAAATTTATACATTTTTAGTAGAGAGAAATGATGACTATTTTATTTCACTTAATAAATCTGATAAACTTGCTAAATTAGAATATTTAAAAGAATCAGGAATCGTAAAAGAAAAACTAGAAGAATTAAATGATAATTTGAAATATAAAGAGAAAAAAATTAAAAAATATAAAAATAAAAAAATTTTGAAAATAAAAAATCTCTTCGACAATTATATATAAATGTTGAAGAGATTCTTTATTTTGTAAAATAGAGCGGCTCCTATACAGGTAGATTCCTCACTCTTCGAGTACACGGCGACTCCAAACCCTTTGGATTTTCCGCTCGGAATGACAGTTGTAGAGGTTGTTGTCCTTTCCAATGTCATCTCGACTAAAAAGCGTCCGCGAACGCATAAAGAGTCTTGCATGTAGTGGAGAGAATATTTCCCCTCCCATGTCATCCTGAGCGAAAGAAATCTGTCAAGATTTCTGTAGTCGAAGGATCTGCATGCGGCGGAGAGAATCTGTAGAGTTTTAAATAAAAAAGTATTCAAGCACCTAAACCACGAAAAATTATAGCAAAAGTCGAAAATGATTTTTAACTGTTTGAGCGTAAGCGAGTTTTAAAAATCCGACTTTTTGCGAGTAAAAATAAAAACTAGAGTGGTTAAAACTTTGTCTAAAAAAGGCGTGGGGGTTTGGTTGGTTGCTCGAGGGAAAGGAAAGGGGGCCTCGCAGCGAAAGCGGAATGCCCCCCTTTCCTTCCTTCGAAAGAAGACTAGAAGATGTTAGTATAGAAAGTATTTTAAAAAAGACTTATATTTATTCATACAGAACTACCCCCGTACAGGCAGATTCCTCGACTCCAAACCCTTTGGGTTTTCCGCTCGGAATGACAGTTGTAGGAGTTGTCGTTGCCCTTTCCAATGTCATCTCGACCAAGTGAGCGTCAGCGAACGCGTGGAGAGATCTGTCTGTAATGAGGAGAATTTGTAGATTAAATAGAAAATGTAGTCGAATAATAAGAAAAAGACTTATATTTATTTCTACAGAGCGACCCCTATACAGGCAGATTCCTCGACTTCAAACCCTTTGGGTTTTCCGCTCGGAATGACAGTTGTAGGAGTTGTCGTTGCCCTTTCCAATGTCATCTCGACTAAGTAAGCGACAGCAAACGCATGGAGAGATCTGTCTGTAATGAGGAGAATTTGTAGATTAAATAGAAAATGTAGTCGAATAATAAGAAAAAGACTTATATTTATTTCTACAGAGCGACCCCTATACAGGCAGATTCCTCACTCTTCGAGTACACGGCGACTTCAAACCCTTCGGGTTTTTCACTCCGCATGACAGAGTGTAGAATTTTTTCTGTTCCTCCATTACTAACTATATAAAAGTTTTCTTTCGACATTTTCTAATTAAAACCAAAACTTACCAATTATATATTTAATTATACTCTCATCTTCTTACAGTTCCATCTGCTGGATCTATCGTAATTATATCTCCCGTTTCTATTTTAATAGTTGCATTTTCTAGTCCCACTATCGCAGTTTTTTCTAATGAAATTGCAGTTATTGCTCCATGTGATGTAAATCCTGCCTCTTCTGTGACAAATCCTTGGGAGTTTTTCATCATAGTAATCATTTCTTTATCTGTTGAATTTGCAATGATTATATCTCCATCTCTAAAGTTTTCGTAATCAGATTCACTGTTTATGACAACTGCTCTAGCTGTTATTTTTTCTTTGCCTATTGCAGTTCCTCTTCCTATTATTTCTGATACTGCTTCTACTTTTAAAAGGTTAGTAGAGCCTGCTATCCCCACTGGTATGCCTGCTGTAAGTATTACAGTATCTCCAGTATTAACTAATTTTTGTGATAATGCTGCTTCTATAGAAGCTTCAAGAATAGTATCTGTATTTTTGTGATTTCCAATTTTAATTGGAGTCACACCCCATTCAAGACTAAGTTGGTTTTTAATTTTTTCAAAAGGTGTAGATGCAATAATCGCAACCTTAGGTCTAAATTTTGATATTGCTCTTGATGTGTTGCCTGAAGTTGTAGCAGCAATTATTGCCTTGGCATCAAGTTCTTCAGCTATTTCGCATGCTGATTTACCAATGGAATTTGTCATTGTTTTATCCATATTTTGCACTCTAAATTTAAAAAAGTCATCATGATTTAAACTAATTTCTGTGTATTCCAAAATTTTATTCATAGTTTTTACAGCGTCCACTGGATATTTTCCACTGGCTGTTTCCCCTGATAACATAACCGCACTTGAACCATCTAAGACTGCATTAGCTACATCATTTGTTTCTGCTCTAGTAGGGCGTGGATTTCTTATCATAGAATCGAGCATTTGAGTTGCAGTTATTACTGCTTTACCATTATCATTACATTTTTTGATAATATTTTTTTGAACCATTGGCACTTTTTCGGTTTCAATTTCAACTCCCAAATCTCCTCTAGCTACCATAATACCATCAGAGACTTCTATTATCTCATCTATAAGTTCCACTGCTTTTTTTGATTCAATTTTAGATATGATTTTTGTAGAAAAATCACCTGCATCTTCTAACACTTTTCTAATTGCAAGTACATCTTCTGCACTTCTGACAAAAGATACTGCCACAAAATCTATATCTTCTTTTACTCCAAATAGTAAATCAGAAACATCTCTATCCGTCAAAATGGGTAAATTTAAATTAGCACTAGGGACATTTATGCCTTTATGGGCAGATATTGTTCCATAATTTCTAACTTCTGTTATTATATCTCTATCTTTAATTTCTGTAATGCAAAGTTCGACCAGACCATCGTCTATTAAAATCCTGTCGCCAACAGCTACATCTTTATACAGTTCTTTGTAAGAAATTTCCGCCTTTTTTTCGTCACCAAGGTATTCATCTGGAGTCAAAGTATATGTGTCACCCAATTTTAAGTCAACTTCTTTTTTGAAATCACCAAGTCTTATCTCTGGCCCTTTTGTATCAAGCATTATTGCAACTGGAATATTTAATTCACGTCTTAATTTTTTAATAATATCTATTCGCTTTTTATGTTCTTCATGATTCCCATGAGAAAAATTAAGTCTACAAACATTTACTCCCGATAGAATTAATTCTCTAAGTATTTGTTCATCTTCACTTGCAGGTCCAATTGTTGCGACAATTTTTGTTCTTTTCATATTACCTCCTATATTGAAATTACTTTCAATATTTCTAATAAATCTTTACGGAATTCTTTTTTTACATCAAAAATATCATCAAAGGAGCGTGCCCTAATATGTCCGTCAGTTGTACCAATAGCACACGAATTCATGTTTTCAGCTTCCTCTACTGCTTTAAACCCCATTTCAGATGCGAGTATTCTGTCAAATATACTTGGAGCCCCACCTCTTTGCAAATAACCTAAGACTGTCACCTTTGTGTCAATTCCTGTTAATTTTTCAAAATCACGAGCAAAATCAAATGCTGAACCACGACCTTCTGCCATGATTATGATATGATGCCTTTTACCTCTATTTTTACCCATGAGAGCTTTTTCTGCAATCTCGTTTATATTCATCTCCATTTCAGGAATAATTATAGACTCAGCACCCGAAGAAACTCCAGAAAATAATGCGATATCTCCACAACTTCTACCCATAACTTCTACTACATTTGCCCTGCCATGAGATTCGGTTGTATCACGGATATTTGATACTGCCTCTGTAACAGTTTCAACAGCAGTCATAAATCCTATAGTATAATCAGTGTAAGGAAGGTCATTATCTATAGAACACGGAATTCCAATTACATTAATTCCTGCATCTTTCAATTTTTTTGCACCTTTAAGTGTCCCATCTCCTCCACAGACAATCAATGCATCAATCTCAAAAATTTTAAGTGAGTTGATAGCTTTTTCAAATCCTTCATCTGTCATAAATCTTTCACTGCGAGAAGTTCTTAAAAAAGTTCCTCCTCTGTGTATTATATCTGCTACAGAAGACTCAATCATCTTCTCAAATTTGGCATCAATTAAGCCTTCGTAACCCTCATAAATTCCATATACTTCTATATTTTTATATATAGCAGTTCTAACTACCGCTCTTATACAGGCATTCATGCCTGGAGCATCTCCTCCACTTGTGAGTATTGCAATTCTCATTTCATCACCTATTTCAAAATAATTTTCTGCGAATCGTCGATATATTCTAGTAAGACTTGTTTCAAATCTTTATAAGAGTTTTCGTTTATCCAAAATTCGCTCTCTGTTCCAAAAGCTTTTTTCTCATCTTCGGCATAAAATACTACAGGAGTATTACCACTAAAATCACCTAATGTTCTCCTTATATTATTTATATTATTACTATTAATAGATGAAACACTGATGTATAATTTTCTTTCACTAGGCATTTTTATATTAGAAATGGAATCTACAAGTATCTTTGGTTCTTCAACTTCAGAAGCTGAAAAATGGCCATCCACAAATACTACATTACCATCTTCTATTATTTCTTTATATTTTGAAAAAACATTTGGAAATATTACTAACTCAATGACTCCGAATAAATCTTCAAGGACAGCAAAGGCCATAAGTTTCTTATTTTTAGTAATCATTGTTCTTTTTGACTTGATTATACCGCCAATTTTTACTTTACGTGTACCTAGTAAGTTTTCTCTATATTTTTCAAAAATTTCGTTCGTGTTCATTGTTGTAGACTTCTCTATCATTTCACGATATGGATCTAGAGGATGTCCTGATACATAAATACCAATTACCTCTCTTTCCATATCGAGCTTATCTTTTTGAGAAAAATCTTTTAAACGCGGCAAATCTTCTTTTATCTCAGCAGACTCAAAGATAGAAAATTGTCCTGCTACATTATTTTTTACCCTATTTGATGAAGAAGCAAGAGTTTTTTCATAAATTGCCAAATACTGTGCCCTGTTCCCTTCAAAATCATCCATAGCTCCACAGCGTATTAAACTTTCTACAGCCCTTTTATTTAAAACAGAAGAATCTTCTTTATTAATTCTCGTGACAAAATCAGTTAGAGATTTAAATGCTCCATCACGCTCTCTTACTTTTACTAAAGTATCTATTAAATTATTTCCTACATTTTTAACAGCTTTCATACCAAAGCGTATCTTTCCATCTTCTACAGTGAACTTTTTATAAGAGTAATTTATATTTGGCGGCAATAGTTCGATTCCAAGTCTTTTTATTTCTTCTATATACAGACTCACCTGTTTAATATCTTGAGTATAAGTAGAAATTTGTGCCGCCATAAATTCTTTTGGATAATAATACTTTAGCCAAGCCGTTCTATATGCAACCACAGAATAAGCAACAGAATGAGATTTATTAAAGGCATAATCTGCAAAATCTATAATTAAATCATAAATCGCATTGGCAATTTTTTCATCGACACCATTTTGAATGGCACCACAAACTCCCTCTTCTGTGTTGCCATAAATAAAGTTTCGCCTTTCCTCTTCCATTATTTTCATTTTCTTTTTGGATATAGCACGTCTAACTATATCTGCTCTTCCAAGAGAATAACCGCCAATTTGTTGCACAATTTGCATGACTTGTTCTTGATAAACAATACATCCATAAGTTGTTTTAAGTATTGGTTCAAGCTTAGGATGTAAATATGAAATTTTGCTAGGATCATGCTTTGACTCAACAAATTTAGGAATCTGCTTCATAGGACCAGGCCTAAAAAGTGCATTTGCAGCATATAAATCGGAAAATTCATCAGGTTTTAATTCTTTTAAAAATAGTCTCATGCCACCTGATTCAAATTGGAAAACTCCCAGAGTCTCGGCTCTGGCAAACATAGCAAGCACATCTTTGTCATTATAATCAAAATCATCAAAATTGATGACCTTGCCGTAGTTTTCTTTAATGAGGCGAATCGTATCTCTAATTACAGTCAGCGTACGTAGTCCCAAAAAGTCCATCTTCAATAGACCCAGCTCTTCAAGCTCAATCATATTAAATTGTGTTGCTATTATATTATCATTTCTAGTTAAAGGTACATATTCAGTTAGCTCATCTTTGGAGATTACAACACCTGCAGCGTGGGTAGAAGTATGACGAGGCAGTCCTTCTACTTTTCTTGCCATATCTATCAGGAGTTTACTCTCATCTTCTTCATTGTAAATTGTTTTAAAAGAATCTGATATCTCAAGTGCCTTATCAATAGTAATATTTAAAGCTTGAGGTACCTGTTTTGCAATATAATCTACCTTGGCATAGCTTATATCCAAAGCTCTGCCCACATCTCTAATTGCATTTCTAGCTGCCATAGTACCAAAAGTCGCAATCTGTGCAACATGACTTGCCCCGTATTTTTCGGTAACATAGTCAATTACCTCTTCTCGCCTTTCATAACAAAAGTCAATGTCAATATCAGGCATAGAAACTCTCTCAGGATTTAAAAATCTTTCAAAAAGCAAATCAAACTTCAATGGGTCAACATCTATTATTCCCAGGCCATAAGATACAATTGAACCAGCAGCAGAACCACGACCAGGCCCCACTTCAATATTATGTTTTTTGGCATAATTTATAAAATCCCACACAATTAAAAAATAATCCACATAACCCATGTTTTTTATAGTTTCAAACTCATAATTAAACCTATCTAGAATTTCATCGTCAATTTTATCATATTTTTCTTTAATTCCATCCATGGCAAGTTTTTGTAGATAATCTGCATGAGTAAAACCCTCTGGCACTATAAATTCAGGCAAATGTAAGTCATGAAATGTAATATCTACATTACATCTATTAGCAATTTTCACAGTATTATTAATAGCATCTAAATTTTCTGGGAATAAAGCCTTCATCTCATCTGGTGATTTCAAATAAAATTCATTTGTCGGAAATTTCATTCTGTGTTCATCATTTACAGTTTTACCAGTTTGAATACAAAGAAGCACATCGTGACTTTTAGCATCTTCTCTATTTAAATAATGCACATCATTTGTAGCCACAAGATCTATCCCTAAATTATTAGATAAATCTATGAGTGCTCTATTAACTCTTTGCTGCTCTGGTATTCCATGATCTTGCAATTCCAAAAAGAAATTATTTTTGCCAAATATTTCTAAATATTCTGCAGCCGCTTTTTCTGCACCTTCATAATTTCTATCAATGAGAAGTCTTTGCACCTCTCCACCTAAACAAGCAGAAGTTGCAATTATACCCTCAGCATACTTTTTAAGTATATCTTTATCAACTCTCGGTTTATAATAATATCCATTTACGAAGCCTTCTGACACAATTTTCATTATATTTTTATAACCAATATTATTCTCAGCCAATAAAATTAAATGATATCTTCTATTTGACTTGTCTTTCAAAGTCATACTTTTTTCAGAAACATAAATTTCGCAACCCATTATGGGCTTCACGCCAACTTTTTGGCATTCTTTATAAAAAGCAATTGCACCATACATATTTCCATGATCAGTAAGTGCAACAGCATCCATACCCAGTTCTTTTACTCTAGTAGCAAGTTCATTAACTCTAGTTGACCCATCTAATAGTGAATATTCACTATGCAAATGGAGATGAACAAATTCTCCCATATAACCATCCTCTATATAAAAACAAAAATTACTATCTAGATATATTATATCAAAGGCTAGATTTAATTAAAATTTATAATGATATTAACAATAAGACAATTTATTAAAAGTCTCATTTTCTGTGAATTGACCCTGTAAAAAACTCCTCTCACTTAGAGAGGAGCTGCAGTATTCAAAATATTTTTCCTACCATATGTATCAACTAACATTCCTGATGGTATCTCACAAAAAATAGTTACAAAAGAAGTTATAGCTTCCAAAAACATTATCTCTTTAAAATTTAAGCCTTTAGATTTGTAAAACAAAAGATTTATAACAAATATTGGCAAAGAATAATTTAATATATAAAATAAAGAAAATTTTATACTATTAGATTCGCAATTTTTTATTTGTTTCATAATTCATTTCCACATTTACTTCCATCCATTTCCTTTTGCTGCGTAGCTTTGTTTTAAAATTCATCTAGCTTTTTTTGAAATGAAAAACACCGCTATTTTATAAAATATTATTTCGACTAGTCTATTTTTATTATAAAATCAAAATTAATAAAATTCAAGTATGCTTTTACTTATCGTGTGAATATTTTAATTAATTAATTCTATTAGTTCTTTTAAATTAATATTGGGTACGATTAGTGATTTTTTGTAAAAATACAAAAAAGGAAGAGCTGAAAAGCTCCTCCTTTTAATCACAATCTAATTAAATAATTGTAAGCAGAAAGTGCGGCTGTTGCACCACTTCCCTCGGCGATTACTATTTGTTTAAACGCAGAATTTGTGCAGTCTCCAGCTGCAAAAACTCCATTTAAATTAGTTGCACCATTATTGTCAACTAAAATCTCGCCACGTTCATTTTTATCTATATTTTCTATCCATTCTGTAGTTGGCACAAGACCCACCTGAATGAAACAACCTTCTATATCCTCAACGATTTTTTCACCAGTCTCAAGATTTTTATACTCTATGCTCTTTAATTTATTATCGCCTTTTAAGGCTTTGGTTTCAGCATTTGTTACAACTCTAATATTTTTAATATCTTTGAGCTTGTCTTGCAGTACATTATCCGCTTTTAATTCTGGTAAGAATTCAAGCAATAACACCTCACTTGCAATGCTAGATAAATCAATGGCAGACTCAACACCAGAGTTGCCACCGCCAATCACTGCTACTTTTTTATTTTTAAATAGTGGTCCATCACAATGAGTACAATATGCCACGCCATTATTTTTGAATTCTACCTCACCTGGTATACCAATAAGTCTCCATCTTGCACCTGTAGCAATAACTATAGTTTTGGCTTTAATTTCCCCATGACTCGTCTTAAGTTTTAATGGAAAGTCTTCAACTATATCTTCTGCTTCAACTCCATCATAGACTTTAACTTCATATTCGCTTAAATGTTTTTTGACCTCATCCATATATTTTGGGCCTTCAGTGTATACAGTTCCAGTAATATTTTCTATCCCTAGAGTATCTTTTACTTGTCCTCCATAATCTTTTGCTAAAATCGCGGTGCTCAAACCCTTTCTAGCAGCATAAATTGCAGCAGTTGCTCCTGCAACTCCTCCACCGACAACAAGCATATCTAGTGTTTCTAATTCATCAAACTTGTAATCTGTCTTTTCACCAGTTAATTTATCTAAAATTTCATTTAAGCCAATTTTACCATTATAGAAAATTTCTCCATTTATAAAACTTGTAGGAACTGCCATCACACCTAATTTTTCTACATAATCAGTAAAAAAGCTTCCATCTATCATTGTATGGGAAATTTTAGGATTTAAAACTGACAATATATTTAGAGATTGAACCACTTCTGGACAATTGTGGCAACTAAGGCTAACAATTGTTTCAAAATTATATTCTCTATCAATATTTTTAATTCTATCAATTTGCTCTTCATCAATTTTTGGAATTCTTCCACCCACTTGTAGAAGCGCCAAAATAAAAGATTCAAATTCATGACCTAGAGGAATACCTGCAAAAGTTATTCCATCAGCATCTTTAGACGAAAGTTTAAAACTAGGTGTATATTTTAGTTTTTCTTCTCTCACTATTATTTTATCTGATAGACTTGAGACTTCCTCTACAAATTCAGCTAATTTTTTTGAGTTCTCGTCATTTCCCTTACATAGAGAAATTACAACTTCCCTTTCAAGAAGTTGTAAATACTCTTTAACTTGATTTATTAAATTTTTGTCAAGCATTAGATTTTACCAACTAGGTCAAGACCTGGTGTTAGCACTTCTCCTGATTCTTTCCATTTAGCTGGGCATACTTGACCAGGATTTTCACGTACATATTGAGCTGCTCTAATCTTGTCATAAACTTGACTTGCATCTCTACCAATACCATCAGCATTGATTTCAACAGTTTGGATTATTCCATCAGGGTCAATAATGAAAGTTGCTCTTTGAGCTACTCCTCCTTCTTCATCTAGCACATCAAAATCACGAGTGATAGATTTATGTGTATCAGCAAGCATTGTAAATTCTAGCTTTTTAATAGCTTCAGAATTGTCGTGCCAAGCCTTGTGCACAAAATGTGAATCCGTAGACATAGAATATACTTCAGCACCTAAACTTTGAAGTTTTTCATATTGTTCTTGCATATCTTCCAATTCAGTTGGACATACAAAAGTAAAATCTGCAGGATAGAACATTAAAACAGTCCACTTTCCTTCAAAATCTTTATTTGTTACTTCAATAAATTCTTCTTTCTTTGGATTATAACCATTTGTCTTAAATTCTGGAATGTGTTTTCCTATTTGTGACATAATACCTCCTGAAATTTGTAAAATATTTTGTTTGATATTTATTATCAACTATTAATATTATACCACAATTTTATGTTTTTGAAAACAATTCTCAATTTATATTTATATTTTTGTTTTAAGATTACAGTGTTTTTTATATGAAAATATTAAGAAAAATTATTAAGAAAAGTAAAATATAATACGAGTAAAAGCTATATAATTGTCATTCCTAAAAAGCAGAGTGGGGCGCCGTGTACTCGAACAGTTAAAAATCATTTTCGGCTTTTTGCTATAATTGGTCGTTGTTTGAGTGCTTGAATACTTTTTTATTTAAAACTATGCAGATACTCTCCATCACATGCAAGACTCTTAATGCGTTCGCTCTGCTCACTTAGTCGAGATGACATTTGGAAAAGACTACTACAACCTTTGCAACTGTCATTCCGAGCGGAAGTGAATTCGTAAGCATTTTCTGGAATCGAGGAATCTGCCTGTACTGGAGTAGTTCTGTATGGATAAATAAAAAGTCTTTTTTAAAATATTTTCTATACTAACACTTCTATTCTTCTTTCGAAGGAAGGAAAGTGGGCATTCCGCTTTCGCTGCGAAGCCCCTTTTCCTTTCCTTCGAGCAACCAAACCCCCACGCCTTTTTTTAGACAAAGTTTTTACCTCTTTAGTTTTTCATTTCCCTCGCAAAAAGTCGGATTTTTAAAACTCGCTTACACTCGAACAGTTAAAAATCTTTTTCGACTTTTTTCTATAATTGGTCGTTGTTTGGGTGCTTGAATACTTTTCTATTTAAAACTATGCAGATACTCTCCATCACATGTAGATCTCTCCATGCGTTCGCTTTGCTCACTTAGTCGAGATGACACTAAAAGAGGATTTCATTTAAGATTTACTATTGTCATTAGAGTACGCAAAAGAAAATTCGCAAGAATTGAAGACTATAGACGATTACAACCCCTGCAACTGTCATTCCGAGTGAAAGAAAATTCGTAAGCATTTTCTGGAATCGAGGAATCTGCCTCTTTAGGGGTAGTTCTGTAATTATTAATAAAAATCTTTTTCTTATCTTTTCCATTACACTTCTTTTTTACCTAACCAAATCTCTGCATCACATGCAGATCTTTCGACTTCTGAATCTGAGAAGATTTCTTTCGTTTAGCATGACTTGGAAAGTGCAAGTATTTTTGCATTAATAAATTTCAATGTAAACTTTGTTTATAAAAAATATATCAACCAAAAAAACCTCCAAATTTTTCTTTGGAGGTTTTTATATCAAGTTATTATATTATTTTTTGAGATTACTTGGTCAAATCACGTTCCCAATATCTCATCTCTGTTACTAGTTCTACTACTTTATCGCTATTTTCTTTATCTAGAACTAAGATTCCTGGTTCTTCTCTTCTATCTTCTGTTAAATATTCGACAGAATCTTTTGCAACAATTAAAGGTATGAAATATTTATAAGCATCTTCTACAAATTGATTAATTTCTCCTTTATATTTTGGTTCTAAACCTTCTAATCCAGCAACATAAATCGCATCATACAGTACAGTATCAGTGGAGATGAATGTTTCTTTTATTTCATGTTTTTTACCGCCAATATTCATATATCCCAACTTATCAGAAATAATATCTACATACATTCCAGATTTTTCCATTGCTTCTATTGCTGGCTCAACTAGTGTTTTATCAAAAGTATCTCTAATCAACACTCCCACTTTTAAAGTGTTTGGTTTTTTAGGTTGTTTAGCTAAAGACAATGCCGGTGATTTATCTACAGATTTACCACCATATTTTATATCTTCGCCATCGTCTGAACCTGTTGTATCATCTTCATACGGATTCTTTTGTTTTTCTGGTGTTAAACCTAAATATTCTCCCACTTCTTTTGCTGCATCTTCATCTACACGCATCAACAAATTGATAACTTGTTGGCGTACTTCTGGTTTTGTAACTTTCGTAAGTTCAAATTTAAATCCTGCCAAAGTGTGTTCTTTTTCCCAATCAGTTAGAGAATCAAAATAGAGCTTGGCTTGAGTATAAAAATCCAAGAATTTTTTAGGCTTGGACCTAGTTTTAAATCCACCCACTGTTTGACGCAACACTTCATATCCACCATCAGAAGTAGCTGCAACTTTTGGATCATTATCAGACAATGAATTATGAGAATAGTTTGTCTGTGAAGTGTGAATTTTTGTTTGATGTTGTCCATCTCTTTGATTATTACGAACATCAACTAAAGGTCTATTTATTGGTAAATGCTGAAAATTAGGCCCACCTAATCTGTGCATTTGTGTATCAGTGTATGAAAATATTCTGCCTTGTAATAATGGATCATTACTTGGTTCAATGCCTGGTACAAAATTACCTGGGTGAAACGCAGCTTGTTCTGTTTCTGCAAAAAAGTTTTCTACATTTCTATTTAACTCTAAAGTTCCAAATTCGGTTACTGGCACAATTTCTTCCGGCCACAACTTAGTTGGATCTAAGATATCAAAATCAAACATAAATTCTTCATCTTCTTCAATAATTTGTGCACCAAAAGTCCATCGTGGGTAATCGCCTTTATCTATTGCTTCAGTTAAATCTTTTCTATGAAAGTCTGGATCTCTACCTTGTAATTTTTGAGCTTCATCCCAAATTAATGAATGTGCTCCAAGTTCAGGTTTGAAATGGAATCTCACAAAATATGCTACTCCATCTTCATTTACTAAACGATAAGTGTGTATTCCAAAACCTTCAACCATTCTCATAGAACGGGGAATTGCACGGTCGCTCATTTGCCAAAATACATTGTGTATAGTTTCAGGGTTATTCGCTACAAAATCCCAAAAATTTGTATGAGCAGATTGACCTTGTGGCACTTCAGTTTTTGGTTCAGGCTTAACAGAATGGATTAAATCAGGGAATTTTATTGCATCCTGTATAAAGAACACAGCATGAGTTAATCCAGGAATATCAAAATTTCCTTCTTGAGTATAAAATTTAACAGCAAATCCATGAGGATCACGCACAGTATCAGCAGAACCTTTGGATCCTTGAACTGTAGAAAATCTTAAAAATACTGGAGTTTCTTTTCCTTTACCCCTCAGAAAATCAGCTGAGGTATACTTGCTCATATCATTTGTAACAGTAAAAGTACCATGAGCCCCTACTCCACGAGCATGAACAACTCTTTCAGGAATTCTTTCTCTATCGAAATGTTGCATTTTTTCTTGGTGATGAAAATCTTGCAATAGAGAAGGACCTCTTTGGCCTGCTTTTAATGTTTCAGTATCATTACTTACTCTCACACCTTCGTTAGTAGACATAAATTTACCTTTTTCATCTACATAGAAGTTTTCCAATTGACTTAATTTATCATTTTTCTTTTTATTATCAGCCATTTTTTCTCCTTCCTAAGTGTTCAATAAAATATAATTATATTTTGCTATTAAAGCAAATATTTGAATTTAAGTTATAGTTTTTACTTTAAATTTATTACCCGTAATATTTTCAAATAAATAATATTAGTTCTACTCTAATTTATTAAAACTGCTAAAGCACTGTATTTTACTGATTATTTAATTACGTTAAAATATTTTTATATTTATATTTTAAAATTAATACTATTTAATTAAAAAATCGAATTTAGAGTTCTATTTAAATTAGATTCTAAATCCGATTTTCATACACTTATTTTTCTGATGAAATTTAAATATTATTTATCAAATAACTTAGTTATAGCAACAGCCACCTCACCACGAGAGATATTGCTTTTTGGATCGAATTTGTTATTGTCTCTTCCTTCTAACAAATTCCTTTGAGTGGCTTTATTTACATCATCTTTTGCCCAATCCGAAATCTCTGAATTATCAATATAATTTTTATCAGAAACAGTATCAAATTTTTTGTCTAAATTATCCACATATCTGTTTAAAATAGCAGCTATTTCTTCCCTCGATATACTTTTGTCTTTTTTAAAAGTATTGTCTTCATACCCTGCTATAATATTATTTTCTCTAGCCCAATTAATATAAGCTGACTCTTCTGAATTTTTATCTATATCTTTAAAACTCTGACCTTTATATTTCTCAATATTTATATTTTCAAGTTTAGCCATTGCCTTTACAATATCAAGTCTTGTAGAGTTTTTGTTAGGATAAAAGTTATTGTCATATACATCCATAAGTCCTCTTTCAACTACTTGGTTGATATAATTGTAAGCCCAATGCCCTTTTATATCATTAGGAATTTTACTAATTTTTTTATTTTCTTTAGCTTCTTCATTAGTTGGCAATAATTTTATTCTATTATCTCTGTTTAAACTGTCATGGCTATTTTTTCTATCTGCCCTATCGTGACTATCGTTTATAATATTATCTTGACTGTTATTATTTTCTATTTTTTTAGCAAAATCAAATCTTTTGTTGAAATCTAAATTTAAGACATCATCATTTCCAGCACCATTCATATAATTAACATCAAAAAATGTTTTTTCATTTAATCCTAGACTTGCAGCATAAGGCGAAAAAGTTTTTAAATAAATTCTATTATCATCTTCATCAAATTCTGCAAATTTGAAAAATGAATTTCCTCCATTATATGAAAATTGATAATCGGCAAGTATTACATGAACAGAATTACCATAACTATTTTCATACTTTTTATTACCAGCCCCATGGAAATGCCCAGAAAAAGTCATAAATACTTGATTATAATCTTTTATAACATTCCAGACTTTTTCCCCCACTTCAGAAATTTGCACAGAACTAGGTTCAGTGTCAGAACAATCAGCAATATTATGTGCTACAATAATTGTAGGATTATCTGGATTAGATTTTAAAATATCTTCGAACCATTCACTGTCTCTCCCAAAATCATACCAAGACAATCCTATCATCAAATACTTATAGGAGCCTGCTTTAATTTTCATATAAGAAGATCTGCCAGAAGGAGAATCATTTATTAACTCTTGTTGCATATTATGAAATTCAGAATCTTTGCCAAAATAATTGGAATAATATAAATCTCCTGGATTATTATTCGGATTCATGTAAAATTTTTCATCATTATATCCACTTTCTTCAGGTTCATAGTCATGATTTCCAGGAACAACTAATGTTTTTATATTATTTTTAGGTAATTTATAAAATACATCTCTTGAAGTCATAAATTGCACTTCATCGTCAAAATTTTCAACTACATCTCCTAAATGTGCTACAGCTTTTATGTTGCCAATATCTTTTAAGCCAATTAATTCATCAATTCCTATATCCATAACATCTCTTTTGAATTTAACTGTATTTTGAGTATCAGGTATGAATACAAAATTGTAGTTATCTCTATTATTCAAACTAAAAGAATCATTTCTACCAAAATCTTTGGCTAAACTTTCTGGATTTTCAATTAGCCATTCACTCTTTGGCAATGCTCTTTTTGAAATTCTAATCTCTTCAATATTTCCATTTAAAAATTTATCTAAAGTTTGATTGCCTTCTTTCCACCAAGATGAACCAATTCTAAATCTTCCATCATTAGGGTCGGCATACATGCCAATCATTTTAGAATCAGAAGTAGATTCAAAATTTCTAAAACTTTCTGCTCCATTTAAATATGATTTAATATTTCCTTCTTCATCACAAGTTATCGCTAGATGATACCATTGACCTCCCTTGTCCATAGCTATAGACCAAGCTGCTGATTTCATCTCATAGCTATCTTCCATATTTGCAGTTAAATATTGAAATTCTTTACAATTAGATACAGCAAGAGAAGTCGAACCAAGCTCAGGTTCATCCATAGATTTTATGCTGCTGACATCAGAAAGTTGTCTAGCTAATAGCCCCATCCACTTGTCATTATTTGTCCAATCGTTTGGCAAGAAATAAATAACTTCAATAGTATAACCATTTTCAAAAGTTTCTTTGTTTATAGGAGCATTATTATTTGTTATAAAATCTGCTCCTTTATCTTTAGCAATACCTGAAAACTCTATACTTCCATTACCCATAATGCTTTCATTGGAGAAATTTAGATAATTGTCCCATTTTTCGGCACTTTTATTTTCAGTCAAATGTCCATTTTGATAAGTTTGCATCACTAAATCATTTCCATTATTAGAAACATCTTTAATTTGAAGAGTTCCATCTGGAATTTCTCCACTTGCGTTTTCTCTACTAAATTTCCATTGTGCTGCTACATCATCTTTACTCACTTCAGCAGCTATTAATTTCATTGGCATTAAACCAATAAATAATACAAATATTAAAATCGTTGCAATTACAGATTTCAATATTTGGTTTGCATAATTTCTCATATATCCCCTATAAAATACAATTTTTCTCGTCAGTTAATATACAAAAAGACTATTGATTTCAAATTAATGAAAAGTAAATAAATTGTAAATTATATTAAAATCTAGAAAATACATTTTTGTATTAGTCTATTGTATGCATTATAAAAAAATATTTATAGAAATAATTCCGCACAAAATAGAGCATACATTTTTTTAAACGAGCAATATAAATCTTATAATTAACAATAAAAACTAATACTAAAACCCGTTTGAAATTGAGTTATGATAAATCTATTTTTAAATAGATGCTAGAACAAAATATTATTAAATAAAGTAAAATAAAAAGAGTTTCAACAAAAGTCAAAACTCTCTAAATTTAAATATTTAAAAATTCTTTTTCTACGATTTCTCCAAGCTTTTCTACAGCTTGTTCTTCATCTACACCTTCAGCATATATCGTGATTTCTTCACCGATAAATGCTCCCAAACTCATTATTCCAATTATTGATTTACCATTTACTTTTTCACCATGTGCTTCTAAATTGATATCACTTGCAAATTTGTTTGCTTCTCGTACAAATAAAGCTGCTGCTCTTGCGTGAAGCCCATCTTCATTACTTAGTACTACCGTCTTACTTTTCATTATCAACACCTCTTAAATTGTCTGCAATTTTCTTTAACTTTTTAAATCTATAATTTACTGTGGACTTTGATACTTGTGGATTGAGAGAATTCGCTATATCCTTTAAGCTAAGATATCTATCAGCAAGCCTGATTTCCGCTAATTCTTTCAAATTTTCATCTAATTTATCTAGCCCCAATTTTTCTTCTATCACTCTAATGTCTTCTATCTGATCATAGGAAGATTTGACAGTCTTAGATAGGTTGGCAGTTTCGCAATTTACTATCCGATTGACATTATTCCTCATATCTTTTAATACTCGAATATTTTCAAAATCGAGCATTGACTTATATGCCCCTACTATCGAAAGAAGATCACTAATTTGTTCTGCCTCTTTGAGATATACTATATATTTTCCCTTTCTAGTGGTAACTTTTGAATGAAGATTAAAATAATTTATCATCTGCTGCAAAAATATTGCATTCTCTTCATTTTCAGATACAAACTCAAGGTGATAGTTTTTCTCTGGGTTAGTAACAGAACCCGAACCCAAAAATGCTCCTCTTATGTAGGCCTTTTTTTCTACAGAAGTTCGCACAAGTTCATGTGGCGAATAATTTTTAATAAATACGTTTTCACCTCTTGTATATTTTAACTCATCTAAGAGCACTCTGCAAGACTCATTGTCATCAAGATTAATAATGTATAAATTTTTATTTAATTGTGTAGCTCTTACATTTTTAACTTCGACATCAAATCCAAAAGTTCTCCTCAAAAAAGTGAAGACTCGTCTGGCAGTTGGTGCATTTTCTGTGACATATTCAACCTTTATGCCTTCTTTGCCATAATAAAGCGTAGCACACATTGGCGTTAGTCCAGAAAGTTCAGCTAGTATTAAATTAAAGCTTTCAACTTTTATTTTGGCAACTTCGTCTTTTACTTGAGAAGAAAAGCTCATTAAAATCACCCCAAAATTCCTGCAACTAATTTTCTTAATATTAATTTAAAGATAATTAGTTACGAAAACAATCATATCTATTATAACAGATTTTTAAATCTTTTCACTAAATTTTATCAATTCTTTATAGAAAAATAATGTATTTTTAATTATTATTTCTCATTGTGGTCTTCATATCAAATTATGAAAAATTTAGAATATAAAAAGCCTGGAAAACTTTTACCAGACTTTTTATAATTATTTATTTTTCTTTTGTATTAGTTTGCTCTTTATTAGAATTATTCTTCGCATTTTCTACTTTTTTAGAATTATTTGCAGAATTATTCTTTGCATTAGTTTCTTTTGTCTCTTGTGAAGATTTTGGAGCTTCAATTACACCATAATTTTTATATTCTTCAGGTAAGTTTACTTCCTCTTTTGTATTTACATAAAGTTTAATTTTTGAATCTTTTCTAAGTTTTTCTAAATAATCTTTGAATTTATTTTGTTGCATTGTAGTTTCAATTTGAGGTTTTGCTTTATCAAAATCTATACCCTTTTTTTCCTCAAGTTTTATAACATGGTAACCATAATTAGATTGAATAGGTTCAGATATATCGCCAACTTTCATTTTAGCAATTGCATCATCAAATTGTGGAACCATTTGTCCATTTGTGAATTCTCCTAATTCTCCGCCATTTTTCCCACTAGCAGTGTCAAGTGATTTTTCTTTTGCTATTTTAGCAAAATCTCCACCTTTAAGTATTTCTTTTCTAATTACATTTGCCTCTTTTAAATCAGAAACTAAAATATGAGATGCTTTTGCTTTGTAAAATGAATTTTTATTATCTTCATAATATTTTTTCATTTCTTCATCAGTTGGTTTTAGCTCTGCTAATTTTTTTTCTGTGTATTGACTAGCCATTTTTTGTTTCATTAGATTTTCTTTTAAGAAATCTTCTGGCATATTATTTTGTTTCAAAAATGCTTGATATGCTTCTTCGCCACCAATTTGAGCCTTCACATTTTCAATTTCTTTATTGGCATCTTCTTCAGTAACTTTAATTCCTAATTTTTCGGCATCTTGCCTAATCATTTCAGTTTCAGTTAAGTCCTGCATTGTTTGTTCTCTAAGAAGCTCATCAGTGGATTTTTTACTCTCTGGATCTTCTTGATTTAATATATCTTCTCCATATTGAGATTTCAATTGGTTTGTTCTTGCAGCATAAGATTTATAATAATCTTCCATTGGTATTTCGACCCCACCAACTTCAGCTGCAACTCCTTCTTTCTTGCCACACGCAGCAAGTGATAATGCTAAAACAGCTGCCAAAGAAACAGCCGATAATTTTTTTAAAAACATAATTCTCTCCTTTACTTCCTATTTTCTCATTATATTTATTCATTATACACTATATTTAGGATGCTTTTGTGTCCTTTTTGTGTAAATTTACTATTGCTATTAATTTTTTAAGAGATTCTATTGGATATTTCAATTTGCTAATTGTTATGATATTTGTTTCTCCAAGTGAATATTCAATATTTTCAAATTCATTATTTAATTCCATAACTACTTCAAGAGATATTTCCCTTGTTATTTTTATTTCATAACTATCATTTTTTTGAATAATGGAATCAATTTTAGCCTCTTCTGCTTTAGATTTTAGAAGTGCTATATCCATCAAATTAGTTACTTCTTCTGGCAAATCCGAAAATCTATCTATCAACTCATCTATTAAATCAGAATACGCCTCTTCAGAATTTAGAACTGAAATCTTTTTATATATTTCAAGTCTTTGTGCATCATCTTCAATATAAGACTTTGGTATAAATGAATCGATTTTTAAATCGATCGTTGTATTAAACTCTTCTTCTGGTTCAATTCCTTTAAGTTTCGAAATTGCATCTTTTAAATACTTCATATATAAGTCGTAACCAATTTGATCAATATGACCAGATTGCCTTGAACCTAATATTGAACCCGAACCTCTTATTTCCAAATCACGAAGAGCTATTTTATGACCTGAACCAAATTCGGTAAATTCTTTAATTGCAGTAAGTCTTTTCTCGGCTACTTCTGATATTGCAGAACCTTTTTCGTAAGTGAAATAAGCATAGGCAATTCGAGAAGAGCGTCCAATTCTACCACGAAGTTGATAAAGTTGAGATAAACCAAGTTTATTGGCATCTGTTATTATCATTGTATTGGCATTTGACACATCCATTCCCGTTTCAATAATTGTTGAACATACTAATACATCAGTTTCTCCATTGATAAAATCAATCATAGTATCTTCTAATAATTTTTCACTCATTTGCCCATTTGCCATGGCAAAACTCACCTCTGGCACTAATTTTCTTAGTTCTCCAATTTTACTTTCCATATTTGAAACTTTATTGTATACAAAATATACTTGTCCACCTCTGTCAACTTCTCTAAGTATTGCTTCTCTAACTAAAAGTTCATTGTATTCCATTACATAAGTTTCCACAGGAAATCTCTCTTCTGGAGGATCTTCAATAACAGACATATCTCTTATTCCAATCATAGACATTTGCAATGTACGAGGAATTGGTGTCGCAGTTAAAGTTAGTGTATCTACATTTTCTTTTAACATTTTGAGCTTTTCCTTGTGACGAACCCCAAATCGCTGTTCTTCATCTATAATTAGAAGCCCCAAATCTTTAAATTTTACATCTTTTGACAACAATCTATGAGTGCCGACTATTATATCAATATTTCCATTCTTTAAACCTTCGATATCTTGCTTTTGCTCTTTTTTTGATCTAAATCTACTGAGTAAACCTACTCCCACAGGAAAATTTTTAAATCTGTCAATCATAGTATTATAATGTTGCTGTGCAAGTATAGTAGTGGGAACTAAAAATGCTACTTGTTTACCGTCAAGTATTGCTTTAAATGCAGCTCTAAGTGCCACTTCTGTTTTTCCATACCCCACATCAGCACAAAGGAGTCTATCCATTGGTCTATGTTTTTGCATATCCTCTTTAATTTCTTCAGAACTTTCTAATTGACCTTCCGTTTCTTCATAAATAAACGCATCTTCAAACTCTCTTTGATACTCGTTGTCACCACTAAAAGAATATCCAGGTGTACTTTCTCTTTTTGCATAAAGTTCAATAAGTTCGTCAGCCATTTCATCAATAGATTTCTTAGCTTTTGACTTTTTCTTTTTCCACTCGATTGAATTTAATTTATTGACTTTCGGTTGAGTAGCTCCATCATGTATATATTTATAGATAGAGTCTAAACTTTCTATTGGTAAAAAGAGTTTGTCATCTCCAGAGTACTTGATTACAATATAATCTCTTTGAATATTTTGAACAGTTAGCCTAGAAGTACCCACATACTTTCCAATACCGTGATCTTCGTGAACTACATAGTCGCCAACTTTCAAATCTTCAAAATTTAATTTTTTCCCTTTTTTAGACTTTTTCTTTTTCTTCTTAGCATAAGTCCCATAAATTTCGGAATAATTGATAAAAACTGTTTTAGAATCAGAAAACTCAACGCCACTATTTAAAGAGCCTTCAGTCACTATTAAATTAGTATTTTTTTTGTTATCATCAATTTTTTTAGCAAAGTATGGCGAATAACCTATTTCTATTAGATGTTCAAATAACCTCTTTGTCCTCTTTTCAGTAGAGCCCAGAAGTATAATATTAAAATTATTTTTTAAATAATAATCTAAATCTTCTTTAAATAATTTAATCCTTGAACCATACGAAGTTACCGTCTTCAATTTTAAATTAATTATATCCTGCGGTCTGAATTCTTTTGGTGGTTTTACAATTGTATTAAAAGTCACCAATTTTTTATTATTTAAATTCGCAATAATATCATTATAATTATAGACTACATTTTCATGAGCCTTAGTAACTTCACCATGAGTTATTAGATTTGAAATCTTTTCACTATTTTGGAGTGCTATTTCAGCTTGTCTCTCGATTGACCTATTGGGTTCATCTATGAAAAATACAAAATCTTCCATATAATCTATTATAGAAGAAACCTTATTTTCATCAACATAAGGTATTATTAAATCAGTATTGTTTACGTTCTCACCAATAGATAGTTTATCAATATATTTAGAAAATTTATCATTTAATCTATCTTTTTCTTTACCTGAAAGCTTAGTCTTAGATATGTCTTTCTTTATTTTTTCTGCTATTTCTAATTTTTCGTCACTGTCAAGTATTAAATCTATAATAGGAAAAATTTCAATACTATCAACAATATCTATTGACCTTTGCGTTTCCAACTCAAAAGTTCTCATTGAGTCTATTTCATCATCAAAAAGCTCTATTCTATAATTTTCATCACCTGTTGCAATGTCAATTATAGAGCCCTTTATAGAAAACTGCCCAATACCTTCTACATAAGGGTATCTCTCATAACCCATTTCTACTAGATTTTTAGATAATTCTTCTAAATCAATTGTAGAATTAGCATCAAGATCAATTTTTCTTTTTAAAAATATTTCTCTATTAGAAATCTTCGCAGTAAGTGCATCTAATGTAGTAATAACAATATTTGCCCTATTTAATCCAACTGTTGCTATTGCTTCGAGTCTTTTTTGTATATTTTCTTTAGATTTAGAATCTCTGTCATAGAGAAATAAATCTTTCTCTGAATATAAAACTCCCTTTAAACTAGAAATATTTTGTATATCCTCATAAAATTTTCTAGCAGCTATCCTATTCTGTGCAACAATACAGATATTTGTTTCATTTGCCATTGCCATAGAATATAGCGGTATAACTGGAGCCTCTGCTCCAAAAACTGCAACATTGTCGTGATTTTGTAATGACAATTTTAAATTTTTATAAGATATTAAATTGTCTACAGTTTTAGATAAAAAACTCAAAATATCACCTTCAATAAATATTGTTGTTGTAATTATTCATGGCTTTTTCTATGCCATCTCGTATACACAACATCACTGCATCTGCACAAGCTTCTATAGCATTTTCAATATGTTTCCTATCTTTAGATGGAAAATTAGACAGCACAAAAGAAGCCAGGTCTTCGTTTGGGTGTTTTTTTCCAACCCCAATTTTAAACCTAGCAAACTCTTTTGAACCTGTTAAATTTACAATAGATTTAAGCCCATTATGAGTGCCCGCCGAGCCATTTTTTTTGATTTTTAATTGTGCAAATTCAATATCAATATCATCTGCTACTACTAACAAATCTTTGGGCTCTAATTTATAAAAATTAAGAATTTCTACTATTGATTCACCAGAATTATTCATAAAAGTTTGAGGCTTTAGGAGAGTCACCTTTTCATCGGCAATTCTACCTTCTCCTACAAGCCCCTTAAATTTAATTTTATTCACTTTTATATTTAATTTATCTGCAAGTGTATCAATAGTTTGAAATCCGACATTATGTCTTGTGCCTTCATATTTCTTGCCAGGATTACCCAGCCCAACTATTATATACAAAAAATCACCTTAATCAAACATTTCACTAACTGATGTTGAAGTGTTAATTCTCTTAATTGCTGAAGCAAATATTGGTGCTACAGATACAATGTCAATTTTATCAATTTTCTTTTCTTCTGATAGTTCAATAGTATCTGTAATCACAAATTTTTCAAGAGAAGACTTTTTAATTCTTTCAATTGCAGGACCAGAAAGCACTCCATGAGTAGCTGCACCATATACATATTTTGCTCCACGCTTTCTAAGAGCATCAGCAGCTTGAGTTATAGTTCCTGCTGTATCTGCAATATCATCTACAAGTATAGCAGATTTACCATCAACATCGCCTATAATATTCATAACTTCACTTACATTTGCCTTTGGACGGCGTTTTTCAATAATTGCTATTGGAAGATTTAGTTCATTGGCAAATTTTCTAGTTCTAGTAACCCCTCCTAAATCAGGAGAAACTACAACAAAATCATCTTCTTTTACTATATCTTTAAAGTATCTTGCTAAATAAGGAACTGCAGTCAAATGGTCTACTGGAATATCAAAATAACCTTGTATTTGACCAGCATGTAAATCCATAGCAACAACTCTATCTGCTCCTGCTCTTGTCAATAAATCTGCAACAAGTTTTGAAGTAATAGGCTCTCTCGCTTTAGTCTTTCTATCTTGTCTTGCATAACCATAATATGGTATAACAGCATTAATTCTTCCTGCAGAAGCTCTTTTAAGTGCATCAATCAAAATTAAAAGTTCCATTAAATTATCATTAACAGGTGCTGAAGTCGATTGAATAATAAAAGCATCCTTGCCTCTTACAGAAATCCCAATGTCAATAGAAATTTCACCATCTGAAAAAGTAGAAACTTTGCAAGCTCCTTTTTCAATACCCAAATTTTCTGTTATTTTGTCAACTAAACTGTGATTCGAATTACCAGTAAAAACAACAATATCTCCATTAACAGTACTCATAATATCCCCCTATTTCATAAATCCTTTGCGAAGCACCCAACCATCTATATTTTTTTGATCAGCTCTTTCAAGTGAAAGTTGACCTTTAAAAACTTTTTTAGTAATTGTAGAACCTGCAGCAATATAAGCATTATCTTCAACTTCAAGTGGTGCAACAATATTAGAATTTGAACCAATAAATGCATTATCACCAATTGTCGATCTAAATTTATCACGACCATTATAATTTACAAATACAACACCACAACCAATATTTACATTCTTTCCAATATCAGCATCTCCAACATAAGCTAAATGACTCATTTTAGAACCATCACCTATATTTGAATTTTTAATCTCAACAAAATTACCGACCTTACAATTTTTGCCCACATTTGAATTAGGACGTAGATGAGCATAAGGTCCAATTTTAGTACCAAAACCGACTACTGAACTTTCAATTTCAGATGATTTTATCTCTACATCTTCTTCTATTATAGAGTCATAAATTTTTGAATCATATATAACAGAACCACTTTTAATTTCAGAATTTTTATCTATATAAGTACCCGGAAAAATTGTAACATCAGATTCAATTTTAGCACCAAATTCAATATAAGTGGAATATGGATCAATTAAAGTTACACCTTCAACCATGTACTTTTTATTAATTTCTCTTCTCAAAATTTTAGCCGCATTAGATAATTCATATCTAGAATTTACGCCCCAAATTTCATTAGGATCTTTTATCTTAAATGAACCAACTTTTTCACTTGCTCCAACCAATATTTCAAGTGCATCTGTCAGATACATTTCATGAGCTGCGTTATCGGTATCTAAATTATTGATAGCATATTTTAACGCACTACCTTTAAAAGCAAAAATACCTGAATTAATTTCTCTGATTAATTTTTCTTTTTCATTTGCATCTTTTTCTTCCACAATAGCTTTTATATTAGCATCTTCATCACGGACAATTCTACCGTAATTAGTAGGATTTGGCATATCCGCTGTGAGCACTGTCATAGCATTTTGTCTACATTCATGAAATTTTAAAAAACAATCTATTGTAGAGTCTGAAATAAGTGGAGTATCACCATTTAAAATAATTACTGTATCATCATCATCTATAGAGTCAATAGCAGTTGAAACTGCAAAACCTGTACCATATGGATACTCATCACCAATAGGTTGCTCAATAAAATCTACATTCGCTTCATCATTGAATTTGTCCTTTACTTTTTCCTTATTATGTCCTACAACAACTAAGTTCTTAGAAATATCTGCCTTTTTACAAGAATTTAAAACATAAAAAAGCATAGGTCTTCCAAGAATTTCGTGTAGAACTTTTGGAACTTTGGACTTCATTCTAGTTCCCTCTCCTGCTGCCAGGATAATCGAAACTTTCATACAACACCTCTTCATTAATTTGCTTCTTCTATTATAACGAAGAAAGGCTGATATGTTCAAGATGAAAAGCAAATAATTTTATAATTTGAATAATTATATAATTTTAAAGATTAAAAATAATATTAATAATTCATTTAGTTGTGGAATAAGTAGATATACTATAATCAATATTCTCAAAATTAACATCAGAAAACACCTATTTATTGAATTAAGAAAAGATATAATTAATGAGAAAACTTCTATTAAAAGCTTTACACAAAAATATCAAAAATTTTATATATTCAATATTCTAAAATTTTATATTTATTGCATTATAAACTTGACAAATTTTATAAACAATATTATACTTAAAAATAAATTGAGGAGAGATTCAAATGTTAAACGCAGAAATTAAAAAATTAAATATTGCACAAACTTTCTGCTGTTGTTCTATAAATAATTTTATAGGACTTGTTTGAATGTTTAATCAAAAGTTTGTTATTTAAGGACATGTGATTAATCATATGTCCTTTTTTTATATTAAAAAAGGAGTATTAAAGATGACAAAATTATTAGAAACAATAGGTAACTCACAACTTGTACAATTAGAAAGAATTGGAAATGGCAAAATCTTTGTCAAAATAGAAAAATCAAATCCTGGCGGATCTGTTAAAGATAGAGCTGCTCTTTATATGATAAAGGGCGCTATCAAAGATGGAAAACTTAAAAAAGGAATGAAAATTGTAGAGCCTACGAGTGGCAATACTGGAATTGCTCTAGCACTTATCGGGAAGAATCTTGGGTTCGAAGTCGAACTTGTAATGCCAAAATCTATGTCTATTGAAAGAAGAAATTTAATGCAAAGCTATGGAGCAAAACTTATTTTAACTGGAGAAGGCGGCATGCAAACAGCTGTAGACAAAGCAATTGAAATGGCAAAATCAGATGAATATTTTATGCCTAACCAATTTGAAAACAAATATAATGCACTAGCTCATGAAGAAACAACTGGTCCCGAAATATATGAAGATTTAAACGATATTTCTGGTTTTGTTGCTGGCTTTGGTACTGGTGGAACAGTAACAGGTGTAGGTAGATATCTAAAATCTAAAATTGATGATGTTAAAATATGGGCACTTGAACCAGAAGAGTCTCCAATGCTCACAAAAGGAAAAGCTGGAGGACACAAAATTCAAGGAATTGGTGCAAACTTCGTACCAAAAGTATTGGACCAAAATGTTTTAGATAAAGTAATAACAGTAAAATCTGATGAAGCACTTGAGATGGCAAAAAGACTCTCACGTGAAGAAGGCCTTTCAGTAGGTATATCTGCAGGGGCAAATGTTGTTGGCGCACTAAAAATGCTAGAAGAAGTTGGTGGAAATATTGTAACTGTAGCACCGGATACAGCCGAAAGATATATGTCCACAGAATTGTTCAAATGAGATTTTTTAAGGAGCTAAACTCCTATGCCAAATTTATATTAAAAAAAGACCCTGCCTGTAAGAGCATTTTTGAGGCTATCTTTATGTATCCCATAGTCAAATGTATGATTAGACACAGAATAGCACACTATTTTTACAACAAAAATCATACAACACTTGCAAGATGGATTTCGCAAAAAGCTCGCAAAAAAACAGGTATAGAAATCCATCCAGGTGCAAAAATTGGTAAAAATTTATTTATTGACCATGGCATGGCCGTAGTAATTGGCGAAACAGCAGAGATTGGCGACAACTGCCATATGTATCACAATATAACACTTGGTGGAACAGGTTTTGAAAAAGAGGTCAAAAGACATCCTACGGTGGGTAATAATGTTATAATAGGCACAGGAGCAACAGTGCTTGGCCCAGTAAAAATAGGCGACGGTGCAAGGATAGGTGCCGGCGCCCTTGTACTTACAGATATCCCTTCAAATTCTACCGCAGTAGGAGTGCCAGCAAAAGTTGTAAAATTTCATGATCCGGCTGAAAACAAAAATCACTAATTGTAAAGGAGCAATATGTTTTATATAGGAAGTCATCTAAGCACGTCAAAAGGATACAAAAAAATGGCAGAAGATGCCCTCTCAATTTCTGCAAATACTTTTCAATTTTTCTCTAGAAATCCTAGAGGTTCAAAAATGAAAAAACTAGACACCAAAGATTTAGAAAGTATGATAGAAATTATAGAAGAAAATAACTTTGGACCTATACTTGCCCATGCCCCTTACACTCTAAATCCATGTTCAGCAAAAGAAAATGTGCGTGAGTTTGCAAATATAGTATTAAATGAAGATTTGAAAAGATTAGAGTTATTTCCCAAAACATACTATAACTTTCATCCTGGTTCACACACAGGCCTTGGCAAAGAAAAAGCTATAGATATAATAGCAGCAAAATTAAATGATGTAATAGATAAAAACCAAAATACAATGGTTCTATTGGAAACAATGTCCGGCAAAGGAACTGAAGTAGGCAGCACTTTTGAAGAAATTGCAACCATAATAGAAAAGACAAATTACAAAGATAAAATCGGTGTGTGTATGGATACTTGTCATGTACACGAAGCCGGTTACGATATCATAAATAATTTAGACAAAGTGTTAGAAGAATTTGACAACATAATCGGACTTAATTATCTATATGCCATTCATTTAAACGACAGCAAAAATAAAATAGGTGCAGCAAAAGACAGACACGAGAAAATTGGTGAAGGAACTCTTGGTTTAGACACAATTGAAAAAATAATAAATCACGAAAAACTTAGACATCTTCCTTTCTATTTAGAAACACCAAATGAGCTTGATGGTTATGGAAAAGAAATAAAATTATTAAAAAGTTTGAGAAAATAATTTGATAATATTAATAAAAACACAGTTGAGGAAATCTTATATAACTCAACTGTGTTTTTTGCATTAAACATTACAAATATTGTCAAATGTCAGTAAAAATTTTTATATTACTTACTTGTAAATTTTTCAAATAAATATCCCACATTTATAGCTATTAAAAAAATTATCAACTGGATAGTCCAAAAACTAGAATTCCCATATTTATATTTATACAAAGCTATTATTATAATAAAAAAACTTAAATAATAATAATATTTTCTATTTTCTATTTCTTCTTTTTTTAATTTTTTAGCATATATAATCTCAAAAATTATACATACAATTCCTTCTATTAGCATCTCCATTCTACATAAGTATAATCAATAAAAAATCTATGATATGAATCTTCATAAAATCTAGTATATTCCGTTTCTTCTATAATCCTCCAATCCCTTTCACAATGTTTCCAATTATATATTTTATGATAATATACATAATTATTTCCACCATTAAATAAAGCATCTGCTATAGCTGCTGCTGACGCCCCAACACCAGCACCTAAAGGCCCGCCTATTATTGCTCCAGCTATAGCGCCTATTGCTGATATTAAAGCCGTTCTCCCTAAATTGCCTATATATTTGTATCCATCGGATTCCTCTGTAATCCAATCATAATTATTTACATAGGGTACAACTTTATTATTGTCAATTTTTAGATTATCTTTTAAATTAACATCCCAATTTTTATCTTTTCCTTTTTCTGAATCGATGCATACATTCATTATGCCTTCATCATCAATGTTAGTATACTGAGTTTCAATTTTGACATATTTACCGTTTACTAATTTAAATAACTGACTTTTTGTTTCTTTGAATTCGCCATCAGCTTCGTCTATTCTTTTATACTGAATATCTCCCTCAGTATATTCATAAATAGCCTTATACTTATCTTCCAATGAAGATTCTTCAATCATTTTTAAATTTTCTCTTTTCCCAGAAGGTTTTTGCAAATTAATCTCATTTGCATATACAATTGGATTTCCTATTGATACGAATGAGATTATAAGTGCTAAAAATAAATTTAAACATCTAATAACCCTTTTCAAAAAATCATTTCCTTTAAATACTTAATACTGTAATAAGTCAACATAATTTTAACAACAAAATGTAATAAACTCATCAATCCTATGTTAACTTTTCGTAATTTTCTTAATAATTTGGTAGGTATACTTACAATTTTAAGATGTTTATTACTTATAATAAAATTTAAAAAATAAAAACACTGTAATAAAACAACGACTCTATAATATCTGTTAGAGATTTACTCCCTAACAGATATTATAGGGGCCTTTAAACGACAGCAAAAATAAAATAGGTGCAACAAAAGACAGACACGAGAAAATTGGTGAAGGAACTCTTGGTTTAGACACAATTGAAAAAAATAATAAATCACGAAAAACTTAGACATCTTCCTTTCTATTTAGAAACACCAAATGAACTTGATGGTTATGGAAAAGAAATAAAATTCTTAAAAAGTTTGAGAAAATAATTTGATAATATTAATAAAAAGCACAGTTGCTGAACGTATCACTTCAGCGACTGTGCTTTTATTAATATTATTTTTTATTTTTTTGACTTATGGAAACTTTTCGTACAAGATATAAAGCACAAAATATTCCCATAGACTCAAAAAACATTCGAATATTAAAAACATCATTAACACTAAATTGATTAGGTGACATCAATTTTAAAATCAGGCCCATAATCAAGCAGAAAATCAGAAAAGTGACCAAAGTTCCTAAAATGAAATCCTAATCATCTTTTTTGGATTTTTATAACCATCTATTATATACGCTACAATCCAAAGAATAACCCCAATAGTTGCTGGATGAATATTTTTTAGCATAATTCATAATCTCCTAACTACAATAACAATTCATTTACTACAAATTTTATTAAAATTGTTATTATTTTAATAAAACTTTTATTGCCTATCTGTCAATTTTTGTTAGAAATCTAACCAATGCAACTACAAAAATTATTACTAAAAATATAGTTATAATTTTTTTCATAATAAAACTCCTAAATCTTTGTATATAAGCAATTCTCATACTTAGATTGGCTTCTATATGTAAGCGTTATTATTAATAATATAATATATTAAATTAATTTATACGTCAAATAAAAAGACTTAATTTTGAACAGATAAAGTCAAACTTTAAATGTCCAAAACTAAGTCTAATTTTAAGTTTATTAAATTATTTTAAAAGACTGTACAAATTTTTAGGATCTTCAAGAGTAGGAACAAGCACTTCTTCTGTACCTATTTCTTCATCTTCAACTAAATCATAAATAAGTCTTAATATTGAAAAGTCTTCTAATGCAAAACCTACTGAATCAAATATCGTTATGTCGTCATCTTTTCTTTCAATTCGTTTTTTAGTTTTTATAACTTCTGCAATTTCTGTAACTTTAAAATCTTCGCTCATGTGTTGAATTTCCCCTTCAATTCTACTTTGAGGTTCAAATTCTACATATACATCGCCCATAAATAATATGTCGCTTTCAAGTTCAGTTTTGCCCGGACAATCGCCACCAACACAGTTGATGTGAACGCCTTTTTCAATCATGTCCTTAGTAAGTATTACGGCAAATTTTTTGTCAGCAGTTACAGTTGTTATAATATCTACACCCTTGCATGCTTCTTTTGTACTAGAGCATTTGTTCACTTTTAAATCATTTAAATAGCTTAAATTGTCAATTAATTTCTCTGTAGCTTTTTCGTCAACATCATAGCAATTAATTTCATCAATGCCTAACATTTTATGGAATGCTATAGCTTGAAATTCACTTTGACATCCATTTCCGATGAGAGCCATTTTTTTGGAATTTTTTCTAGCTAAATATCTAGCTGCCATCACAGAATTAGCAGCAGTTCTTATTGCAGTTAAAAGCGTCATTTCTGTAAGCATCATTGGATATCCACTTTGAACATCTGCCAAAAGACCTATTGCAACCACAGTTAATAGATTGTCTTTTGGGTTATCAGGGTGTCCATTTACATATTTGCATGTAAATAATTTATCATTTCCAACAGGCATTAGTTCATTTACTCCAACAGGTGAGTGATGAGTTGGACGGGGAATTTTAGCAAAAGAGTCCCAATTGCTATAATCTTCTTCCATATATGGAATTAACTTTTCCATAAGATTTTCAACACCTATTTTTTTTATGTACTCGGACATAGTTTTTAAATCGATATACTTTGTTTTGCCTAACATAACATTTCTCCTTTTAAAATATTTACAAATAGATTTATTTTGTAAAATCTAATAATGTATTTTACGATGTTATGGTAGCACAGTAAATTTTATAGGTAAATAGATTTTGACACAATAAGTTATTTATACAAAATAATAATAATATTTTGTCTATATTTATGAAATAATAAATCTCAAGAAATTGATTCATCTATCCTGCTATCTAGAAACGTTAAGGGAATTTAAGGAATATAAAATAAAAGTCTCTATGTCAAATATTGGGTAGGCTCTTTAATTCGAGTCTCTCTTATTATATAAATAGAAACGGCTCTACCTTTTTTTGTAGAGCCATTTGAGATAATGTAACCTTTGACAAAATGAATACGAGTCAAAGATTATTATTTTTTATAAATTCAGCAGTAATATCCTTTGTATTTCCTTTGTCATCAATTTCAATTACCATTGGTACATAACTAACATTATATTTTTCAATAACTATTTTCTTAATTGACGAACTAACATTAGTATTGTACATTAATATCTTTCTTTCTCGCTTTTTATTATAATCTTTTATTTTTTCTGTTAGTTGTTCACAAGCTGGGCAATCATCTCTATAAAAATATATTTTACCAACATAATTTTTATCTATGTTAATTAAATTAGTTGAATTAACACTTCCAATTTTGTATTCCGAAATGCTTTTATTTACTTTAGTATTTAGATAAAAATTAAATACCAACAAAAAAATCAGAAATACATATAATACAATTTTTAATTTCTGTAAATCTTTCTTTAGATATTCATATAATAAAATCAAACATGGAAATATTATTAAGTTTGTTTTGTATAAAAAATCATATTTGTATATAGAATAATCTCTAAGATAACCATTTAGATAAAAGTTAGTTAAAATTAATAGAATCAATACCCAGATAAAGTCCATATAATTGTGTAAAAAGAATAGGTCATTTGAAACCAAAACTGGTACAATGTTTTTAAGCAAAAAATAAAACAACCAGGAGGAA
>NZ_JBEPMA010000012.1:0-46637 GCF_040545475.1 Peptoniphilus olsenii
TTTTGCTATTGCTTCTTCTCTCCCACATGTCACCATGTGAAACTTGCAAGTTGCTATGGGATTCGTCGACAACTACGCTCCTTAGGGAATTTCACTCCAGCATTAGAACATGCCAGTCATACACAAAAAAGATGATTACCAAAAAGCAATCATCTTTTTTAAAACATGTTCAACTATTTTCTTTTACTATATTTTTTTGATTTCTTTTCTAATAAAGCAATAGAAATAGCTGATAATATTGTCAATACTATATATCTAGTAACACCTGCATCGTATGTTTTAGGTGCAACTGAATTGTCTTTTATATTATTTGTTTTGACAATATTTTCTTTTACATCAACAATTTCTGTTTTTTCAGAAATTATAGGTTTTTCCTCTTTGATTTCCTCTACAATTGGTGTCACTGGAGGTTCTTCCGGTGGTTCATTTGGTGGATTGTAGCTATTTTTTGCTTTTATAGACAGATGCTCTGTCAAGCTTACTGTATCAGCAAAATAAATAATATAGCTGCCATCCTCTTGTTTTTCAACCCTGATAAATTTATCTAAGTTTTCTTGATTAAGTTCTATAGATTTATCTTCAAGTTCAAAAATTCTGTAACGATAGTTGCCACCAGACAGGGCTTCATTTAATTCTTTGCTTTCATAATTAAATGAGATTTCCTCTCCGTCTTTGTTCTCACCTTTAATTACAAGAACTGAATTTCCCTGTTCAATCTCACTAGTAAAGTCATCTAATTCAATTTCTGCAACGGAATATTCGCTGTCCTTAAGAAGTCCTTCTAAATCCGATAAAGTTTTGGTCCAATTTTCCTTTTTAGTCAATTTTATCTCTGTCTTATTGCCGGATTTATCCGTTAAAACGAGCGTAATTTCTTCAGGTACTTTATCTTGACCATTGATCCATTCTTTTAAGAATTCGATCTCATGGTTTGGACCGTCGTAGTTAGTGACTTCAACTTTAGGCTTGGATTCCTCTTGTGGTTCTACGAAGCTTTCCTTTGGATAGGATCCATGTTTATTTGCTTCCACCTTGGTTACATTGAAGAGATCATAGGGAACGCCATCAATGATAAGTCTTGGAACGTAAAGAGTGTAGAACCCGTTTTGGTCTTGTTTGATATAGAAATTATATTCCGTAAGACCGGGTACAGTGGAAGCGTAATTCTTGTAGATTAAACCTCCATTTAAGTTGGCTTCGGCCTTATTATCCTTTAGATGCTTTTCGTAATCCGCCGGAGTATTTGCGTATTCTCTGTTCACAACATTGCTAAATTCGGAGAGAAATTGGTCGGAAACGGCCACTCCTCCGCCAGAACCGGATCGATTGCCGGCAATAATGTCGTCGGTAATGATAAGCTCTGACTTAGGATAGGCTGTCACGCCCCCATTGTTGTTGTCAATAAGGCCATTGTTCATGGTAAAGCTTGCACTTGGATCCACGTACACGGTTCCGGCAGAAGTCGGACGGTTATAGTCATGATCAATTTTCTCGTAGGAAGTATTGTTAGAAATTCGTCCTCCATCCATTGTAAAGGAGCCGCCCTTTTTGACTTTAATGGGGCCGGTGTAACCGTGTTCATTCATAGAGTTCATAATCACGGCATTTTTCATAGTAAGCTGTCCGCCATTACGGACCGTTCCTCTATCGTCAAAAGCGGTTTGAACCTCACTGTTTCCATCAATATAAATTGCGGAATCCTCTGTTCCAAGGGTCAATTTACCTATAACTTCAAACATTGTGTCATTTATAAATTGTTTCACTCTTTTTATAATGATATCACCTATTTCAGCTGACGGAAGTGGATTATTTTCTAAATTTGCTTTTTCTAAAGCTTCTTCTCCACGTTTTCTAGCTTCTTCAATTATTTCTCTTTGCTTATTTTCGCCACTATTGGCAAAATCAGCAGGTTGTTTTATAGATTCCCACTTTTATCAGCTTCTTTACTATTATTTGCAGTTAATATAATATCCTTGTCTTTACCAATTACAATTTTCTTTGTAACATCGAAACTTTTAGTGATAATTATCTTAACTTGACCTGTAGCTTTTGATATGGCATCTAATAAAGAATCCATTGAATCCACTTCAACAGTTTTTTGGCCGTCATTTTCGTCGATTTCATTTGCTCTGACTGCAGAAATTGATAATTCATCTCCCACATTTAAATTTTTAAATGTGATAGATTTATCTTCTTTTAGATTATCATCATTAGCAGTATCTTTTTCTAAATTAGAAACTTGGTCATCTTCTTGTATTGAGTAATCTTTTCCTCGCAAATCTGTATTTATATCATTGTTTTCATCAACTCTTTCAAAATCAGAAATAAATTTATTGTCATTTTGTTCAAATTTTAAATTATCTGCATCATCAGATAATTTATCTTTGTCAAAAGTATCATTATCGGGTTTAGGATTATCTTCCAATTCTGTGATTATTTCTTCTGATTTCGAAGTTGAACTTTCCTCATTGATTTTTTCGGTGATATCTTTTTTGTCAATATCATCGCTCTTAGAATCGTCTAAATTAACTATTTCTTGAGTATTATTTACAGAAACATTTTCATCGTTATTAGAATCTAAAATATTTTTTTCATTAGTGATATTATTTTCAGTATTGTCATGGTTTATACTTATTTCAGATGATATTTCATTATTGTTAATATCAGTTATATTATTTGCATAAACTGGACTTAAAAACATACAAAAAATCAATGAAATAAATATTAAAAATCTCTTTTTCATTTTCGTTTCACCTCCTTATTATTTATTAACACATATTCATGTGTTATGTCCATCATTTCAGAAAAACATTCTCAGGTAAATATGAGCAATTGATTTTTTGTTTAATTATTATGCTGTATATTAATATACTATATAAATGATTTGTTTGAGTTAATAATAAAAAATTTCAAATAAAAATTTATCAAAATTTATTTTCTGCTCAATCGATAATTCCTAAACTGAAATTATAATTTTGTGATTCTAGCTTAATAACAAGTTGTGTTATTAACTTATATTTAAGGCAATCAGTTTAGAATGATTATATAATTCATTTTATATTTCTAGGTTTATAAGAGATTCTAAATTTTGACATAAAAAAATTGAATTCAGAATAATCCATTTTCAAACAAGATTACTCTAAATTCAATTCAAATTACCATATTAATTTATTGATTATTAATAAATTTACATCTTTTTGGTATTTTTAATTAATCTCTTAATCAAAGGCATATAAGAAGCTGCAAAAGTTGCTCCTGCTAGGCCAGCAGCCAACTTTTTATTTTTTTCAGAAACTCTGATTCCAATGAGCACCCCCAAAGAGCATAAACATAATTTAGTGAGTGCGAAATCTGTCCAATCGCTATTTTTAGCATAATTATTTCCTATGTCGAATAAATTTTTCATCAATAATCCCCTTAAATTATTTTTGTTTTACAAGCTAAGAGTTAAATTAACATAATATCTAGTTATTAAATTTATTACCCGATATTTAGTATATTAAAATATAGATTAGTTATAAATTTCTTACTCTCTCTCTTTTTAGAAATTCATGACAATCTCTTCTACCCAATTGATATAATTCTTCTAATTTATTTGAATCCTTTTCGATTCTTCCGACTTTAGGTTTGGATGATGGACGAATAATTTTTATTATCTTTTTTCGTTCTAATTTTTGTAAATCAGACATTTGTTTGTTATACATTTTATGTCTATTTCTGATTTTATCGGCTAATTTTGGAAATTCTTTTTTGTAAATCAAATTAGTAATGTGGGGAGGTAGAGGCTTTTTGATATAATTTTTAGGTTTAGTTAAGATGACAACTAGACGGTCATATCCATGTTCTAGCATAAATTTAAAAGGTATGCTGTCTGTTATTGCCCCATCCATATACAGTTTATTTCCTATTTTAACTGGTTTAGATAAAAAAGGCATAGAACCAGATGCACGTAGCCAATCCATTTGTTCAAGCACACTTTTTACTATAAAATATTCTGGTTCGCCTGTTTCTGCATTGGTCATCACTGCATAAAACGGAACATTGGACTTTTTAAAAGTTGCGTCATCAAATACGTCCAATTCAAAAGGAACTTTGTAATATGCATAATCCGTGTCTATTATATTTCCAGTTTTTAGAAGAGGCAATATTCCCATATAATGTTTATCTTTATTATATTTTTTATTATATCTAATGACACGACCCTTTTGATTTGACAAAAAGTTCACCCCAAAAAGTGCTCCTGCTGATACTCCAATTATCCCATCAAATGCGATATTATTATCCATAAAAACATCTAATACTCCAGCAGTATACATTCCACGCATGGCTCCGCCTTCAAGAACTAAACCTGTCTTCATATTCTCCCTACTTTCTAAAGCTAATTCACTCTAAATAACGAATACCTTTATTATGAGTTTTTGCATATTTAATCTCCGATTTTGTACTATTTCCAATATAACCATCTACATTGATGACAAAAATTTCATCAGCCATATCTATTTTTCTTTTGTGCATATCATCAAGCATTTCTTTTGTCTTTGTAAGAGTTCCCTCGTCCATATTCTCCCAAACTTCACTATCGCCAGCATGTCCGAACAGACCTACTGATATAACTATATACCCATCCAAAGTTAGTTGTTTTTGAACTTCAAAAAATTTGTCCTTAAATCTAGTTGAACCACATAGTGTTATTACTTTGTATTTACCTACCATCAATTGCCTCTAATATTATTTATTTTTCTTAGATTCAGCTTTTTGTAAAAACTTATCACTATCTATGATAAATCTCTCATGAGTGCCTTCTCCGATTAATCCTTTTTCATCATAAACTTTTGCATCGAATACAAGCTTTCTTTTATCTATTTCAATTAATTCAGTTTCACATTTAATTTCCATATCAAGTGGCGTTGCAGAAATATGTGCTATATTTAAATTAGTACCAACAGTAGCTTGTCCGTTTTCTAAGTAAGGAGCTACCGAAGTCCAAGCAGTTTCCTCAATGAGTGCTATCATAGCTGGTGTTGCAAATACTGCAAGTGTGCCACTTTTTAATTTTTCTGCCGTATTATCCTTATTAACTTTTAATGTCTTAGTTTTTTTAATTCCAATTTTCAATTTAAACTCTCCTTTAATTCTTTATGTATAATATATTATAACGCGTAAAACAAAATTTCCAAATATTTACTGTATTAAGATACTAATATTCAGTTAAAAGAATTTATTTTAATCACTTTAAATGAGTTAGGAAAATAATCTCTAAAGACAACTAATCTTATTTTAAATAGATTTAGTACTATTATAGTGAAATATAGAAAAAGCACCTTCTCTTTGCAAGAAAGTGCATTTTGTATTTGTATTATCGCTTAATTAATTTAAGTCAAAATCTTTCATAAAAACATCATAAAATGAAATTGTATTATCAAGATCTCCATTTATCAATCTATTGAAAACTTTATTTATGGGAGTAAGATAATTATCTTTATCAAGTTTTAAAACTGGAATGTGAGAGTCTCCAATAATATCCCAAACAAATCCCTTTTTTCTAAGTCCATTTGAAAGCATAGTCTCCCCTAAATACGAACCAAAGATAAGATCCATAGTCCAGACTTGTTTTTCTGTAGGTTCACAAATTTTAATATCGTCACTGTAAAAGTCCAATATCTTTTCTAAATCTGCAATACTTTTACTACTAAAATCTAAATTTTTCCCAAAAGACTTTGCATAATCTACAGCAGTATTAGAGTGTTTTCGAGCATTAATTGTAAAATCATCAAATCTTTTTAATAACATCTTTACCTCTTCCAAAATCTATTATTTCAGCTATATTTTATATACTTAATTAGATTTTTGGATAAATAAATTGTATACATAATGTAAATTATTTTATTCTGAAAAGCCCAGATTTATTCAATTTATAAATCCTATCACAAACATTATTTATATAATTTCTATCATGTGAGACAGATATTATAGCTCCTTTAAAAGACTTTAATGCTTCAAGAACCTCCACCTGTGACGTCGGTGAAAGATTACGAGTAGGCTCATCCAAAACCATCATTTCTGCTCTTTCTAAATTCATTTTTGCAAAATATAATTTAACCTTCTGCCCACCTGATAATTTTGAAATATTTGTATACATTTCTTCGCGCGTGAAATTTAAACTTCCAAGATAAGTTGAAATTTCTGTATGTTCGGCCTTATTGAAGGTTTTGGATAAAAATTCTATAGCATTTAAATCATTATTATATAAATCAAAATAATTTTGAGGTATATATCCTACTTTTAAATTCAAAATTTTTAATTCTTGAATAGTTCTTTTTAGTAAAGTTGTTTTACCGATTCCATTAGAACCAAAACTGGTACAATGTTTTTAAACAAAAAATAAAAAAACCAGGAGCAAACAAATGACCAATTACATTTTTCAATTAATCAAGAAGAAATACAAAGTATAATTAATGAATCACTAATACAATTAAAAAATTATAAAGGAAATAGAATTCGTAAAAGAAAACGAAAACTATAAATGATATTTATGAAAAAACCAATAAATTATTTATAAGGAATTTAATTAAAACCGTATCGAGTAATATTTGTTTATTTCTTTGGTAATCAATTATTTAAGTATTTAAAGCTATCCAAAATATTCATCACAATAAGAATACCACTTTTTAATATAATCATCATGTGAAAGTATTTGTAAATCTCTAATATGAAAAATATCTCTGCTCTGAGCCTCCTTAATAAAATCATAGATAAAACCTTCAGACGAAGTTTTAAAAGTATAAATATTTTTAATATCACTAAGATGTGCAATCATTAATCTCGTATATCCATCTAGGCATATATATTTATCACCATGTTTCAAAACAGGTATAATAACATCCTCTTCCGATTTGATAAAGTTTTTAAGTGCATTCATTTTATTAATATCAATATAAAATTGAGATGGTTCAATATCATCAATCGATATTTTTAATAGAGATTTTTTTGGATATGATTTTACTAAATTATTTTTAGCATCATAAAAATTTACAATATGCTCAGCATAGATTCTAAATTCTTCGATAACTTGTGGAAATAACTTGTAATTATTTCCCTTTATCACTGCGTTAAATTTATCAGTAATAATAATTTCGTAAGGTTCAGTGTCATTCACCAAAAAAACAACCATGTTGTAAAAGTGCTTTCTTAGAAAATCTATCATCATTATAATTATTTATTCTATTTCTTTTTAATAAATCCATAGTATACCTCTCATTAAATAATAGGCCTTTATAAAAAATATTTAAAAATATTTTCTTATCAACTGATTAAGCAATTTTATCGCTGCTAAGAAATTGCAATATTTCTTATACATCAAGTTTATTCTAAATTTCTTATTCTATCAACAAGACTATTTTCACTATGTTTTTCATAAAATTTACTAGTAAATATTATTCCAACGATTATATTTACTAAGTTCACGAGTACAAGAGGCATTATTATGAATTTAAAGGAAGTCCACTTAGTTTGTGCCATAAAATCTATCAGGATAAATTTATTTACAAGAATCATGGCTACAAAAGAAAACATTAAGCTTGAAAATGAGTAAATTAAATTCTTTTTGATTAAATATTTTTTGAGGCTTTTCTTAGTCATTCCAATAGCTTCAAAGATTGATAAATTAACCTTATTCCTTAGAATTTCTGTAGCTATAATATTTATAAAGTTTAGTACCGAGATTAAAAACAATACCAGAGATAATCCGTAACCAACAAACTCTATTAGATTTTTAAAGTCCTTAAAAGACTTTATTTGAATATCTCTCGAATCATAAGAAAAGTCTGGATCATACTCCATAGATTTTAATAGTTTGTCAAAATTTTCCTTTTCACTACTTTCTACATCAAAGCCATAGGACATTATGCTTTTATTACCTATAAGTTCTTCATACAAATTAGGATTTAAATAAACATATTCCAAATTTAGTTTAGGACTCTGTTCGTCAAAGGGGTCTTCGTGAATAATTGGAAAGTATCTTGATCCATTGGAAAAATTATAATTAATTTTGCCCATGACTTGAACTTCTTTTATCTTGTTTTTTACATTAATCTTTATTTTATCTCCGATTTTAAAGTAAGAATTATTTTTAATTCTTTCGCCTATAATTACATAATCTCCTGTTTTCCATTTTTCTTTATCAAACTTTCCGTCTGTAATTTTTTGTTTGTTTATTAGATATTCATCTATCCCTAATAATATTGGAGCAATTTTGTTTTCTTCTATTTTTACATCTGGATAATCATACTCCAAGCCATAGTAATATAAAGCACCTCCACCTTTAAAGCCTTTATGATTTTCTATTTTATCAATATACTTTTCATTAACTCCGTCCTCACTTCTGTTATACATATATCTAAAATATTTTGGGTTTGCTATATTGTAATCAGTTACAATTATATCTGAAATGCCCTTCTCTAAATCAATATTACCAGTATAAGTTAAAACACTATTCAAAATAACCGCTGATAGGCTCATAGATAGTACAATTGATATAAATCTAAATTTATTTGAAAATACTTGTCTTCTAGCAAGCTTTCCTAGTGAAATATTGTCACTTTTATATCTCGTGTTTAATTGCGTTTCATTATATCTATTGGCGTCTATAGGTGAAACTTTAGCTGCATATCTTGCAGGACTCATCACTGATAGAAATACTGTAAGTAAAGTAAACGCTGTAGAAAATAAGATAATTAAAACTATTGTTGCCAATGATAATTTTATATCTGTTAACATCTCATTATTAGAAAATATTTTATTTAAAATTACTTTCCCAATAGAAATACCCAATATATTTCCAATTATTATTGATGGGAGTGAAACAGTTAGAGATTCAAAGTGAACAAGCTTTTTGATTTGTGGTTTTGTCATCCCTATAGTTTTAAGAAATCCAAAAATTTTTATGTCTTCGTTTACCGAGATTTTGAAAATATTATTTATTATTAAATATCCTGCAATCATTATTAAAATTAAAAAAGCTAATGCAGGTAGAAAAGTTGCTAAATTAAAACTATTACTACCCGATAAAAAATATGCAAAATTAACTCCAATTCTTATTTCATTGTCAGATAAATTTCCTGAACTATCAACCACTTTATATCCATTTCTTTCTGCAATTTTTAATAACTTATCTTTTATATTAAAAGAGTTTTCGAGCATGACTTCTATATCGTTTGTTTTTCTTGGAAGTGATAATTTGTTCGCATAATTTTTTGATAAATATATTTGCCCTACACCCACATTTGAATCAATTGGATTTTGAAAAGTTCCTGATATAATAAATGTCCCACTTTTATTTTCTATAATTTCTCCGGTGTATGGTCTTTCTATATTGTATAAAATCTCTATCTCTTCTCCAATTTCACCTTTATAACCTAATTTTTTAGCAGCTGCCATATCTATAAATACTTCATTTTCTTTCTCTGGAAACTTCCCTTTAACTTTTTCTATTAGAGACCAGTCGAATCCATTTTTATCCATATAAGATAATTCTGCCATAATTTTTTCATCAGCAAGTATGCCAACTTTCTTTCTTACTGAAAATTCTTTGATACTTTTATCTTTAGATAAAACTTCTATATCTTTATCTGAAACTTCTTTAAATGAACCATGACTTATAGTACCTACGGTTTTCATCGTTTGTACTTCCATACTTTTCCCTAATCCCAATACTACTGAAAAAAGACTTGTAAATAGTATAGATGTTAAAGCGATGGATAATAAGAGAATATTTCTCCTGTTTTTATTAGCATTTAGGATGCTATTGGCAAGACGCCTGATATAAGCTTTATTTTTGACTTTCATTCTTTTTAACCAGCCTTCCATCTTCTATCCTTAGAGTTTTTTCTGCAGCTTGAGCTACAGCATCATCGTGAGTAATCATAAGAATAGTATTTCCAAGTTCTTTATTAATCTTTTTTAATAAATACACAACTTGGGATGATGATTTTGAATCCAAATTTCCTGTAGGTTCATCAGCTAGAATTAGAGACGGCTTTGTAACTAAAGCTCTTGCTATAGCAGCTCTTTGTTGCTGTCCTCCCGATAACTCATTTGGCATTTTATTTTTTTGATCGTTTATCTCTAGAATGTCAATTACATAATCGACATATTTTTTATCGACCTTGTCGCCGTCAAGCCCAAAAGGAATTATTATATTTTCATAAACATTTAACATAGGTAGTAAATTATATGACTGAAATACAAATCCGATATTTCTTCTTCTAAATATAGTTCTCGCATCATCTTTTAAACCATAAATATCTATATCATCGATTATAACTTTGCCACTTGTAGGATAATCAAGCCCACCTATCAAATGTAACAGTGTTGACTTACCTGATCCAGATGCACCAACAATAGAAATAAATTCCCCGTTTTTTACATCAAAAGATACATCATCAAGTGCTCTTACCTCTACACCATCTGAATTATAATATTTTTTTAAATTTTTTACTTTCAACATATTTCACACCTCTTACATTGATAATAACAAATATATCTTACAAACTACTTACAAGACTTCTTACAGTTTTGTAAGAAAAAAGACTTCTCATAAAGGGAAGTCTACTGCAAATTTTATTTTATTGTTATTTAGAGAAGCCTTTATATTTCCACCATGTTTTTTTATAATTTCTCGGGCTATAAAGAGTCCTAACCCAAGTCCATCCTTAGAAACTGAATTTTTACCTCTATAAAATCTTTCGAATATTTTTGGCAGAGTTTCTTCTGATAAATATTTGCACTCATTTTCTATGTCTAGATTATAATTTAGGTAAGATTTATAAACGGAAATATTAATAGTTGATTTATTTGGAGAATATTTTATAGCATTATCTATCAAATTGTGGATAGCTTCTTTAAGCCACCTTTCGTCTAAATCGAAAATTAATTCTTCATCTTTTAAAATTATTATTATCTCTTTTTCGTTTAATATGGATTTAAATTCTACTAAAATATCTTTTACTAAATCTGATAAATTTGCAGTGTTTTTTTGTAATCTAATAATATCAGATTCAAGCCTGGAAGATTTAATGAGAGTTTCAATCAAAAATTTTAGTTTGTCTAACTCATATTTTATAATTTCAATATAATCATCTTTTGGGTCATTTTCTAATAAGCTAATGTATAGAGAAAGATTACTTATAGGTGTCTTGGTCTGATGTGAAATATCAGCTATTAAATCTTTAGTCTTATTTTTCTCTGTATTTATTTTGAATTCTTTTACTTGACTTGCATATAAAAATTTAATCAGTTTTGACTTGATTTTAGATAATTCTTTTTCATCAAATTCTGGGGATTCTAACATTCCATCTCTTGCAGCATCAATATAATCCGACAACTCGCTTATTTGTTTTTTTAAATCTATATATTTATATGTAATAATTACTAAAAAAACAAGTAAAATGACAATTAATAAGTCCATTTATAACCAACTCCAAATATAGTTTCAATGGGATTATAAGGTTTTAGCTTATTTCTAATTCTTGAAATATTTACACTTAAGGTATTTTTATCAATAAATTCATCATCAATTCCCCAAACAAATTCTAATAGTATTTCTTTAGTTAAAACCTGTCCTCTGTTATTTATTAAAGCATATAAAATTTTTATCTCTGTTAATGTTAGATCAAATTCTTTGTTATCAATGGAAAATTTATTTTCACCAAAATTGAAATTTATTCCAGCTTTTATATATCTATTTAACTTACTATAGTTAATTTTCTCAAATAATCTTTTTATCTTTGCTTCCAAAATACCTAAAGAAAAAGGTTTAGTTAAATAATCATCCGCACCCAATTCAATAGCTGAGATTATATAAGGTTCTAAATCTATAGCAGATAAAATTATAATTGGAATTGATGAAATATTTCTTGTATATCTTATAATTTCAAGGCCATCACCATCTGGTAAATTCATATCTAATAAAATCAAATCAGATTTATTAATAAATTCTTTTGCCTCATTTATAGTCAATGTTGAAATAACTTCATGTTTTTTACCTAAAGCTATAGATAAACCCTTATTTAAATGTCTATCATCTTCAATAATTAATATTTTTTTCAACTCTGTAATCTCCTTATTAAAACTATAATTAAATTATACCATTAAATATGGTAACAAAAAACAACACCATTTATTCTAAAATATGTTAAAATTATAGAATTTTAATAGATTTATATTTTTCAGTAGTATTATAATAAATCATCTCAATTTTCCAAACGCATTTTAAATTTAAACATCTTTGGCTTTAAAACTTACCTGTTTTATTTTAATAATTTATATTAATAAGACTCTTACAATTTCGATACAGGATAGTGATTGACTTTCGCAAATGTCCATAAAGTTAATTTATACATTGTAGTTTCAACGTTAAAAGAGATAGTCTTAATAAAAAACTGCTTATCAATTTTAAGTATAAATATATTATTCTATTTCATTCTCTTTGAGTTCTTTAAGACTGATACCACCTATGGTTTTAATCTTTTCTTCCATTTGTATACATAATAGAATAGAAGCAAATGCATACGATGGACTTTTGAATAAGTAATTCTTTGTTAATAGTCCATTAACTATTTCATTGTTTTACCTACATTTTGTTCTTAATTTTTAAATAGAATTAGGTATATCTACTGATTATATTTCTTCTATCATACTGTCCTTTAAAACAACGAAGCCTTCGTCTGTTCTTTTACATTTGACTTCAACAAGAGCCTTTCTGCTCGTTTTTATGCCTCTTTTAAAAAGGTTAATTTATTCTTGGTTTCTTCCAAGTTCTGCCCTAATAGCTTATGCTTTTGGGAAATAAGTTCAGTGCTACCAGGATCAAGTTTAAGAAGTTTATTGACATCACGTAACTCTGACTGAGTATGTTTTATTTCAGTATTTACTTGTCTTAGTGCGTCTTGAAGTTTAGTAGTATCTCCACCAATCTCTACAGTTATCCCTTTTTATTCTATTTGCCAATATCTCACTGCCTAAAAATAGACATGAAAAAAGCACCTGAAATTTTCCAGATGCTTTATAAATTAGTAGAATATAAGACTCAAATTAAATCAAAGTGCGATAATTTAAAGTAAATCATTGTTCTAATACAATCCTATTTATTTTTTCTTTCAAATTATAAGAGGTTTTATATATCCCCTCTATATCTTTATTTTTGGATTTTACATTGTACCAATATCTATTATCTGCACTAATTGGATTATCTTCTATTATCTCAATCTCATATTCTTCATCATTTTTTATTATAATTAAATATGCTCCATCAGAATAAGCGGTATCCAACCCTAAATATTGATTATTTGAATCATATAAATTACAATCTTTATTTAATTTATTCAATTCTTCTAAAACTTTCCTTTGTTGATCTGAAGATATATCTAGTTCTTTAAAATCCTCTTGTTTCTCATCATAAATATATACTTTCACAGACTCTCCATTATTTTCTTTATCAATAAGTATATCATTTGAGCTAGAACATGAGCTAAAATTAACCATAAGAAATATTATTAACAATAACCATGCTGTTCTTTTTACAATAGACTTATTACAATCAGTTAGAAAGGTAGTTGACGTCCAAAACATAATTAATCGAACCCATCATAACTTCTATCGCCTCTAAATCTTATAGGGCAATATTCAGTTATCTTATTAGCTGCATCTAAAGCTGCGTTCCTTACTGATTTACCTCTTGATGTTTGATTCCAAAGTTGCCAACAATAATTATAATTTTGAACTGAGTTAATGGATTCATACCAGCCTAAAAATGCTTTGTTCTTTGAAGTACCATTATATATTCCAAATGCATCAGACCAATTCGTATTAGCAGCTGTATTACAAGCAGCTAAAAAAACAAATTGGTAATCACTGCTTGGGACATTAGTATATCTAAGATATGATCCGCCGTCTTTATTTGTACCTATAGAACTTGCATTTCCGTGACATCCTGCATAAAATGCTTTAAGTCCATATCCCAACATTCTACTAGCTCTTGACTTAAAATTAGTTACCGATGCTGCCACATCTACAGGATCATAACCCATTCTAGCTAATCCGGAGTGAGCATCAGTTGCTCTTGCAGTTCCATATGCTACATCAGGAACTGATATAGAACCTCCTTCATACATGAATAAATCTCCTCCTAGAAGTTCACCTGAGTATAAATCTATATACACTTCTAGGTTCTCATTATCTAAAATATATACTTCTCTGATATCCTGATTAACAATATTGTCTTCATTGATAATTATTGGGGTTCCATCAACCGAATCTCCTTTTATGATTCTGAAAAAATCAATGTTAGGAATAGCTGTTCCTATTCTTACTTCTTGAATTTCCCCTTTATTATATTTTTTTAAGAATTCATTTGCAATACCTATAGCTTTATCTTCTGAAATAGGATTTCTATTTTGGCTAAAACTTCTCAAAGAAATCTCTTCTTTCTCTATACCCTTTTTCTTAAAGCTAACTAAAGCTCCATTTTCTGTATCTATATAGACATCATAAGCATCATATTGGTTATGGCCACCATAAGGCATCATCTTTTCATATCTCAATCTTAAAGTAGTATCATCAAAATAACCTGAATGAACAAGCTCGTATCCTTCTTTAATAAGTTTTTGCTCAACTAAGGTTTGAGTAAATCTAACATCCTTTTTAGGTGTACTATGTCTAAAAGAATCTTCATTCGTTTCTTTTATTCTATCAATTGATATAATCCTATCATTTTCATCTAGTAGGGCGAAAGACTCATTTCCTAGATTAACTCTATTATCATCTTTTGCTGATCTCAAGCCAAGCAATTGATGTTCCTTCTCCACATTACAACCAAGTTCTTCTAAAATTTCCATCGACTTTTGAAAATTAGTCGTATCATTCATATAGTCTTGTGCAAATACTGTTGTTGGTAAAGCTAATACTAAGGCTAACAAAATTAATAATAACTTCTTCATAAAATCCTCCTTTTTTACTATCTCTTGCTTTAATAAACTGTTGATTTGTTAATAAATAAACTGATAGCGTTCAAATTATTTGTTTATTTATTATACTTGTCACCATTCTTATACCTCTGCGGATTTAAATATTTCACTTTAGTTCCCTCCTGTACCTCCATTACACTGCTCACACTCAAACTTATCAAAACCAAATAATGTATATATGCATGTATTTAGTTTATTTGCAATTTCTATTCCTACTGAAATCGTTGGTTGAGCCTCGCCTCGTTCTAAAAGACTAATGTATTGTCTTGTTACACTTAACTCATCGGCTAATTGCTCTTGAGTTAATCCTTTCTCTTTTCTAATTTGTTTTATTCTATTTTCCAATGTATTAAACCGACCTATCTACCTTTTTTAATTTAAATTAAGTATAACATATTATTTTTATATTGCAACTATATTTGCAAAGTTCTTAGAACTTATCAAAGTCATCCTGTGTTGCTACTTCCCTATATTTATAATCATCATTAACCTTTTCCGTATACATATCACTCACAAGTCCAATTGTAATTAAATCTAAATCCAAAATAGAAAGACCAATTTCTACTGCCCTTAATAGAAATAAGGGAGTGGTCATTGGTCTTTCCATTGGTCTTACTTTTTTTTAGGTGTTTCCTCAATCTTAATATTTAGCTCCCGCAGTTCTATTAACTGGGGCAAAATTTGATAAATAGAAAAGTGGAGAAATTATCTAGCCACTCTTCAGGACTATCTTCTATATTTTTATCGCAATGTTTACCATCTTTTTATGTGAATTTAAACGTTCTTTTTTATATAATTGAAGAGGGAAGCCCTGCTAAAGTTTCAGCTAGAACCTTAAACAGAAAAGCACCTAGATTTTCTAGATGCTTCTTAGCTAAGTTTTTTTATCTCGTAATGAATTAAAACGAATCTCCTCCAATTATTTTACCATCATAGGCATCAACATATATTAATACATCTTCAATCTCTATCACATAAGCTAAATGAAGAACACCAGTTTCGGAAACTTTGATTCTATTTTTACCATCTACTAAAAATGATGAATCCTTAAAAAAGTCATTGGATTCAATTACCGTTAACGTAACATTTAGAACATTTTCTGACTTGTTTTTATTGGAATTTAATAAAAAATCTTTTGCAATATTCTCAGCCTTTATTTCATCTATTTTGGGTGGTTCTTTTATTCTAAAGTCATCTATAATATCAAATAGAATAACAGAATTCTCATTGTTATTAAATACAACTCTCATTTGATAGTATGGGTTAAAAATATTAGCAACATTTGCTTTATAATAGGAATACATCTTATATCCTTTTGTATAATAACCAATCTTTTTCTCAGTATAATCAGATGAAATATATTTATCTTTGATAAATTTTACGTATTCTTTTTTTGGATATTCTAAATCTTTCGCACTATCTTCATCCCACTTAAGAGTTGATAAAGCATCTACATGAATCACATCACTGTTATTATCAAAAATAAAGATAGCCCCTTCAGAAGACTCAATTTTTATCCCTTCATTATCCAGATTTTCTCTTTCTTTATAAAGCATTTCTCTATCTTTTTCATTATATCCAAAATCCTTTAATGTACTAATTATTTTCACTTTATTTAATTTATCAATCGAATTTATTTTTTTGAGCATGCCATTAATAAAAATATTAAAAAAAGACATATTAAATATATTAAGGCTCTTTTATTTTTCATAATTAGAAAATCACTCATCTTTCTTTGCAACAGACATGAAAAAATACTTCTTTTCCTCGTCGCAATTGATTATGGTTTGAGCAAGTTTACCATTCATAGCATCTTTTGTGTTTATTTCATTTTCTATATTTGAACCTAACTGTCATATAGCTTGATAAATGCACTTTCGTATCTCTAATTTTTCTGCATTTTTCATGTTTATTACTACTTAAAATTTTACTTTATTTTAATTTCTACCACTTAAACCTCGTTTCTATACATTATAAATGTCTTCTATACCAATCAATTACTGCATCCCTGTCAGAATTAAAAAACTGAGTTGATACATAAATATCAGTACCATCGAAATTTATGGCTTTAGCTCTGTATCTTTTTAGACTAGAATTTCCCATATTATCAGTTCTTCTATTTGCAATGGCAGGATAATCGGTGGCTGGAAATAGATTCTTTGTGTATGCTTTTGTTTTTAAACTCTCTAATTCGAGAGAATCAATCAATCCTTTTTTTACCAAATCTTCTACAAAATTATAAAAAAGTTTTGCTACAGAAATTAATCCTTCTGTCCAGGTCTCCTCATTATCTATGTCAAACGGCACTTCTGATAATAAAAAACTAAAATCATCATTGTCCAACTGCAATTCTACAAGCAAGTTTTTTATAAAAGAAACAATAGAATTAGCTGATAAGTTTGTTTCAAAATAGATTCCACTATTATCTATCTGCTTTGGTTTACGAAACTTTCTCTCGTCATTTGAAATATAAACCCGTTTAGCATTCGCAATAGAATAATCCTTATTAGCAAGATCAGTAATCTTTTCAGCATCAAGATCATACGCTGTATTCATTGTCTTTCTTAATAGTTCTGACCAACTAGAGACTTTTGTATGTTCTCCAACAAATATCATCTCACCTGGTTTTGTTTTTGAAAAGTCAAAATTACTATTTACATCAAAAGATAGCTCTGTTCTTTCGTTTGTATCAGAGTGAATATCAATATACTTGAATTCAGATACTAATATATTTGCTAATACATCTGCTCTATTTAAGATAGATTTTTCCGCCCATGTATCAGCAGTCAATACTTCTTTGTTAAGAACATTTGCTTTTGAGTTTTGTCTAATTATCCTCTTTTTCTCTTCAAATGACTTAGTTCCCAGTTCGCTGTTATACCCAGTTATTGTAAGATTTCCCAGTGTATGTAAATATGTTTCATATAAACGACCATAATCTTCTCCAATCTCTTTTTTCCATACCGCTGCATTTTCCTTCTGTGGAAGAATGTGTTCAATAGTTAAGTCACTAACATCGATATGTTCTTTAGTAGAATTCTCAATTACAGACAAAAGATACTTACAGATATTCTTTTTATATAATGGTCTATAAATTAAAGCTTCTTTAAATTCTTTATCCGTAGGCATTCTATCATTAGATCGGATATCATTAAGAAACATTACAAATTTTTCATAATAATTCTCGTAACTTTTATCAATTACCCTATTATAAAGTGACTTCATGAATTTTGACATATTCTTATTAATTTCACAAGCATTTGCTCTCACAAAATAAGTAAGTAAAAATTCCAATACATTACATAATGTACTTTCATCAATATTTCCTGCTTCAAAATCATCAAACACCTTAAATAAAAGCGGTAAAACTGTAGTCTGTTTTATAGTATTAAATGCATTCAGATATTTCGTCACACTTTTGCTATAGCATTCAAATTCTCCAATGAATGCTCCATAATATTTCGATGTTCTTCTAAGAGCTTTCAGTACATCTTTATGGCTAAGTTTTTTATCCTCGCAGTGTTCTTTAAACAAACGATATGCATTCTTACTGTTGACGGATTTTGTTATCTCAGAATTCAAAAAGTTAATCACAAAATCTCCAAGATTACGGTATCCGACATTTTTTTCTATTTCAAGCCAGTACTCCTCATAGAGTTCATCCTGGTTTTCATCATCCATTAGTAAATAATTTCTAATTAAATCTGCAAGCGAAAGTTCTAACCCAGTAGAATTTATGGACTCAAAAATTTTTTGGGGTTCATCTCCTTGACTCTTGTCCAAAATAATCTCTACAATTTCAAGCTTTTTTATTCCATCTAAAATATCATTAAGTTCATATCCATCAGCAACTGTCGCTTTTATAAGATTGTTGAAATTCACATAGTTTTTATAGACATTTGAATTCCTATCCATTATATCTATTTTATCTTTTATAAGAAGCATCAATTGCTCGTTATCTGTTTTAACTGGTTTTAATTTAACTTTATATTTTTCATCACAATGCTTGTTAAACATTACCTCATTAACTTCAGCCTCGATTCTTACAGACACTCCTTTAGATGCATCATAAAGAGATTTAAGAAGAATATACATTGTTGTAATTCTTTGCTGACCATCAATGATTAAAACCTCATTTAGTCCACTACCACCATTGATGTCATCAATATATACAATCGTGCCTGTAAAATGTTGACGATTATTCTCTCCTGCCTTCATAATGTCGCGAAAAAGTTTTTCACACTGTATGTTAGTCCAATCATAATTTCTTTGGTACACAGGAACCTTAAATACTCGTTTGTTCTTTTCAAGTACATCTGAAAAGAGCCACATTTTATTAGCCATCATTTTGAAATATCTCCTCCACATAATTATTTTTTTTACAAACTTTTATGAGTTGACTTGCAAGCATTGCTAATAATAATCAAGCAATGCAATTACTAGAGCTATTCCATTCTAACTAATAATGGCTGCTTAGTTACATTATCAATGAATAATCCTATTAAAATCTTCTATAATAACTTGTCATACATTAATTGATATTTCAGGTTTCCTTTCAAAAATTACAAATATATAAAATATGTATATTTACCGTAACTATCTATGCCCTTTGTATAACCTAGTCATCTCAAGTTTATTATTATCTTTTTATTATCTTTATATAATAATTTTATTTTTTTAATATAAATTCTAATCTATCTTTTCTTTTCCAACATCAATACTGTTGACCAGATTTCATAATTTCCGCACTCAATGTAGAGCATAAATTAAAGAAAATGCTTACCTGCTTGTTGCCACGACCCATTCATAACATTGATTGTTTTACTATAAATCACATTTTAAAAATATTTTTAAACACTAAATTCAAAATTGCAATCTCTAATTATTAATACCAAAATGTTGACCTATGACGATTTCAAACCTTTCAGGTTATTACTTCATTATCAACAATGCTACCGTCTCAACATGCTCATCATTTTCCAAACTTATATTAAGATCTTCATCAATGATAGGTAGCTTAAAAGTAATGGATTTTAGCCATTGTCCATTAGGCTGCTTTTCTTCATAAATTTGAATTTCTGAAATGAGTGCTTCTATTAACTGCCTGCGTTCAACATCGTTCATGACTTTATAAAGCTTGTCAAAATAAATCAATACTTTATATATGTTATCACCAGTAAGTTTCTCAACCTCTATCGTTTCTTTTTTTGCTTTAGCTTCTATTAACTGACTTTCTAATTCCTCAATTTTATCGTACATACGATAAAGCCTATCATCTAAATCAGTCTTTCTCCTCTTATAATGTTTATCCTCAACATCTAAATTATCTATTTCCTCAATAAGCTTATACTTTGTAAAATGACTTTTTCTTAGTTCATTTTGATAATTATCTATCTCATTTTAAATAGCAGATGTATCAACCTTCATGTTAATTTTTTCTAGTATCATAGATGCAAATTTAGGGTTGCTTACTAACTTGATTATTACCTCAGCAACGGCATCATCTAACAATTCTTCTCTAATTTGTTTATTATAGGTACATTTATGTCCTCTATTCATAAGTCTGTGCTTACAACCATAGTAATAGAAGTCTTTATACTTCGTCCCATCTTTTTTATATTTTATAGATTTGTTCCCAAACATTCCAGCACCACATATTGGACACTTTACTATTCCCGATAATAAGTGTGTCCTCATGTTATTGTCCTTATTTACATGTTCATACTTTTTAGCTTGTGCTTTCAGTTTAACTTGTGCAGCTTGCCACAATTCATCTGGGATTATTGCTTCATGAATACCTTCTGTTACTAAATAATCATCCTGCTCTACTTGTCTGTATTCATTCCTTGTACCATGAACTTTTTCTAAAGTTCTTCTTCCAAATGCTATTTTCCCGTTATACACAGGATTCTTTAATATTTTTCTTATAAGACCTGCGTCAAACAATGGATTTTTCCCATTTTGTCTTGGTATTTTCCTTATACCATGATTTTCTAAATATTTAGAAAGACCATTAGCTCCAATACTTGTATTTACATATTGATCAAAAATAGTTCTTATTGCAATTGCTTCTTCCTCATTTATTATCAATTTCCCATCAATAAGTTGATAACCATACGGAGCAAATCCACCATTCCATTTACCCTCTTTTGCCTTTTGAATGCGACCTTCCATTGTTTTGACACGAATGTTTTCTCTTTCTATTTCAGCCACTGCCGATAAAACAGAAATCATCAATTTACCCGCATCTTTAGATGAATCAATTCCATCTTCAACGCAAATAAGATTTACTCCAAAATCCTGCATTATTTGTAAATTCGAAAGTACATCATCAGCATTTCTTGCAAATCTCGATAGTTTAAATACAAGAACGAAAGACACTCCATCCTTTCCGGATTTTATATCTACCATCATACGAGTAAATTGAACTCTATCTTCTATAGATTTTCCAGACTTACCTGCATCTTCGTATTCACCAACAATCTCATAATCATTATAGAGAGCAAAAGCCTTCATTCTTGATTTTTGTGCCTCTAAAGAATAACCATCTATCTGTATGGATGTAGATACTCTTGTATAGAGATATACTTTTATTTTTTCTTTTGACATAGCATTAACCTCAATATCCTTATTATATATTTATATATTTTTACCAATAAAGGTTTGGACTCTAACCTCAAGTGTATTATAGTACTTTTATTTCTCTTTCTCAATCCGTGCTTTTAGCTATATCAAATTTATTCTTATACTCTGTATTTTTTACTGGAGTAGGATTTGGAAGATTCTCTAAATCTAAAACTCCAGCATATTTTGTAATCAGATTTGCTATCAAATCAGCCAATCCATTCCAGTCATTATCCACTAATACACCTCTTCCACTTTAAATTCTTTATAACCAAATATTATTTTTCTTACTAAGTTTTATGACATTGGTAGGTGCATTGGTTGCTACATAGGAATCTCACCTCCGCCCCTTGTTTTAGACGAGGCAGCTTAAACTATTGAAGTATCATTATCACCACTTACATCATCGAAATAAGCTGCCACGCTTATCTTTTATGTATTCCTATCTATCGCTCATTTTCTTCTAACCTCGGCATTATGCCGGTATTCATTTGAACCGATTTTCATCAGCAGAAAAGTCTTGGCGTAGGTCATAACTCTCAGTAAGTAGATAAAATCCTACCTTGCTCTATTCAGTTGTTAAAGAGCAATATTTGAAAGGGACTGTTTTCTTTACATTTTCCTATTTACTATAAGCAGGCATATCTCCTACTCAAGAAAGGAAAGGAGGTCAAACTCCCCTTCACTTTACATAAGGAAAATTCGCCCCTTTAATTACCGAAGTTTTAAAGTTCTTCGATAAATTTTTTCAGCTTTTCAAGAATTTTGTTTCTTCTTTTGATTAAAGCCGGATGTGTAATACTTTTGAGCTTTGCTACTGAACGAACAGTTTCATCATTGAAATACAAGCGTTCAATAATATCTTTTTCTTCTGCATTGAGCCTTGTTATAGCACTTCTTACTGCTTCAATCATCATCTGTGTTTCAACAATTTTTTCTACATCAACACTTTCATCAACAATATTATCTGTAAAGTGCCCGTCATGATCCAATGCTGAAAAAAGAATAAGTGATTTTTCCTGTCCACCTGCTCTAAATACTTCTCGTGTTCTTTTTCTCACCAGTAGACTATATATACATATATCTTCACTGACTTTTACCTTTTGTCCTCTGATATAAAGATAATTCTCTTTTGCCATAAAGTTTCCTCCAGCTCTTTTTTATCTGCTTTTTTTTTCAGATAAAAAGGAGGACTTCTGCATCTTGGCATAAGAAGTCCTCTGAAATGAAAGAATAAAAATATTTCTTTATATGAACTTGATTGTTTCAATTCGCACCTGAAACAATCATCTATTATACATATTATAAAAAAGAGGAATACATTGAATTCTAAATATTTCTAACATTAAACGTTTAGATGCCTCCATTTTATCAATAATCTAAATAAGCATCATATTCATCTACTACTTATATAATTGAGTTTTATTAAACTTGTTAAGTTTTTATTCTATCAGATATTTAAACAATCTCTGCATCCGAAAAGACTAACTCATATAGTTTTACTAACAATATTTTTATTGGCGTGTTCAAATCCTGGTTTCTGGTATCAATTATTTTCTGTTCACTTTTAATAAGAAAAAAGTCTTTACTTCCATGGCTAATAATAAGTCTCTATTTTTCAATAACTATTGCAAAATTATATCTTATTTAAGAAAATATTTTAATTTTAAAGATAAAAAATTCTTCATCCTGCAATGCTTTATATTCTATATTGTAATTATTCAGAATATTACTTACAATATATAAACCTAATCCATTACTATTTTCCTTATTTAAATCAAATTTAACATCAAATATTTTATCTATATTCGAAATTTTATTGTTACCGTATGAATTCTCTATATATAACCAATCATCAACTATCCCAATATTAATTACCCCATTTACATCAGTATATTTTACCGCATTACTAATCAAATTAGATAGAATAATCTTTAAAGCTGGTTTTCCTATATAAACATTCTCATCTAATATATAATTATTGACAGTTATTTTCTTTTGATTTGCTAATATTTCATACTTTTTTAATATATCTTCTAATGTATCATTTATTTTCAAATATTCTTCATCATTATTCAAATTTTCTATAGAATGAACTGATAATATTTGAGAAATATTTTTTGTTAAACTATCAACGATTTCAATGCATTCATTAATATAAATATCTCTTTCTTTATATTTGCCAATATTATATTTCATGTTTTCCAGTATTATTTTAAGACTAGCAAGAGGAGTTTTAAGTTCATGGGATGCACCTTTAAAAAAGTCATATTTTAACTTTTCTAATTTTAAAATTTCTTTGTTTTTAAATTCCAAATCTTCAATTGTTCTTAATAAAGTAGAATACAAATCATTAATTTGTTGTTTTAATTCTCCAACTTCATCATTAGAGCTAACTTTTAAAAACGATTTTTTATCTAGTTTCATCATTTTATCAGTAACAATTTTTATTTCTTGTATATTATTTTTTATTGATTTTGCATAAATTAAAGAAATAATGGCAGAAAATAAAATTGATATTAATAAAGAATATGGTAAAAATTTAAGGCTTAAATCTTTCGCATCTTTTTGCATATCTGCTATAGAAACAAATTGTAGATTTGCTTTTTTTCCATCATTAAGCTTTATTTCTCTTTCCTCAATTATCAAAGAATTACTATCACTTTCTAAATTAAAATTTATATTATCTTTGATCTGCAACTCATTATTATTATTTTTTTCTTTTATAAACACCTTTATTTCACTACTCTTAGAATAAAGCTCCAAAGTTTGCTCTATATATTTTATTTCTTTTCCGTTCATATTACTAGAAATTTCATTTGCCATAGTATGAATCTTTTCTTTTCTCGTCTCCAAATATGTTTTAGGAAAGATAAAAAAAACTAATGAATGAACTAATATAATTATTATTCCAAGAACAGAAAATATTTGTATAAACATTTTGGGAAATATCATTAATTTTTTCATTTTCTCTCCAATCTATATCCTACATTTCTTATGGTAATTATACAGTCTAATTTTAATTTTTTTCTAAGTTCTTTTATATATACATCTATTACTCGATCATAAGGAATTTCTTCGCTATCTTTCCATACATAATCAATAATCTGCATTCTTGTTAAGACTTGCCCATCATTATCCAATAAACATTTTAATATTTCTAGTTCTTTTGCATTTACGTCTATTTTTTCATCATTTATTTTAGCTATATAGCTATTAAAATTTACATATAAATCCTTATATTCAAATGTTTCTAAATGTCCATAATTCTTCTTAATTAAAGAGTCTATTCTAGCTTTTAAAACTGGCAATGAAAATGGCTTTTCTACGTATCCATCTACTAAATTAGTAAATGCATCAATTTTGTATTCCTCATCACTGAATGCAGTCAAGATGAGAATTGGTAAATTACTTTTTTTTCTAATTTCCTTCAATACTTCTAAACCATTAATAAAAGGTATCTGAATGTCTAAGATAACCAAATTTATATCACTATTAAATTTTGACAAGGCTTCCTTTCCATCTTTAGCCTGAATAACAGTATATCCAAATTCTGAAAGATATTCACTTATTCCCTCTCTTATCATATTATCGTCTTCAACAGTTAATATTCTCATAGATACCTCCTTTGTTTTTATACACCATATTATACAGCATATTATTTGATATTTGAAAGTTTTAATTATTGTCAATTAATAATTCTTTTGGATTTCTTCTCAATATATTAAATGAAGAAATAATCAACGATACAATAAGTACTAAACTCATAAATATAACTACATAAATTATGAATTTAGGTAATACATTTATATCTAAACTTGATAAAGTCTTGTTGAATCCTTCAACTTCTGCCCCACCACCTAATTGGCTAGATGCAGATAGTCTAGCTATTTGTTTAGCTATATCACCAGTAACCTTATTCAATATATTGTTCCCAAGCTTATCAGCTGTATATTGAGCTAAGAAATAAGAAACAACGAATGCGGGGATTGATATAAATATCATCTCAATTAGAAATTGACCAAAAATTTCTAATTTTGATATACCTAATGATAGTAATACTGCTATTTCTTTCTTTCTAGCATTCATCCATAAGAATAATAATAATGAAACTACAACTCCTGCAAATATTAATGAGCCAATAAATAATTTACTTGAAATTGAGTAGATACCTGATATAGATTGTTGCAGCGCAGGATAATTTGATGAACTTTTAATCAAATTATATTCTCTCCAATTTATATCTAATTTCCCAAGATCTTTTATTACGCTATCAAGATTCTTATCACCTTTTACAAAGAATGTTGCATCTTGGTACACGGCAGTATCTTCTGTATTACCATAAACTTTAGCAGCCGTATGAACATCAGTGATTAATGTATTTTCGTATAGTTCTTGTGCTGCACTTACGCCACCACTATTGTGTCCTTCAAAAAGCCCTTTAATCTCGACTTCTACCGTTTCATCAGCACCTTTTTCATTATCGGCATCAAATAAATTTGATTTTATTTTTATTTTATCTCCAACTTTTAGGTTGTTTTTTTGCGCTAAATCTTTATGCATTAAAATTTTATTTTGGTCTTTATTTTCTAAATGTTTTCCTTCTATTAATTTATATGCTTCGGATACAAACTTTGTTTCCTTTGATGAATCATTAACCCCTGTTAACATAACCGTTCTTTTGAAGTTTTTAGCTCTTTCAGGAGATTGATTTGCTAGTGTTTCTTGAGTTTCAATAATATCATGATCCACTAAATCTGCAACACTATTGATTCTTTTTACATAAGAGTCGATACTATCTGTTTCAGATATCTTTTTAATATCTTCACCTTTTACATTTCCCCCACCTCTAGGTGTTCCTGGATTTACTTGTCTATTTATCTCCATAGAAAAACTATTTGTTATATTAGCAAATGTTTCTTTTGAAGCTCTGTCCGTAGCATCTTTAATAGATAAACTAATGAGACTTAAAGTTGACATAGATAAAATAACTAATATAATAATTAATGATTTTAAGCTTTTTCTAGTTACATAAGCAAATGCATTTTTTATCATTATTCAACCTCCAAATTCATTTTATTTACTTTTTTCAACTTTTTACCACTTAGTTCTAGAATGATATCCGCAGAATCTGCTACTTCCTTACTATGTGTTACAACTATTACACATTTATTTCTATCTTTAGCTAATGTCTTTAATATATTAATTATTTCTGCAGCAGTAACACTGTCTAGATTACCAGTAGGCTCATCAGCTAGTATTATTGGAGCATCTGATACCAATGCTCTAGCAATAGCTACTCTTTGTTGCTGTCCACCAGATAATTTCATAACATTTCTTTTTATTTGTTTTTTATCTAAACCTAGTTCAAACAAGATACTTTCATCTGCTGATTTATTTACTAATCTAATATTTTCAATTGGTGATAAATAATCTATTAAATTATAGTTTTGAAATACTAAAGATATATTATTTTTTCTATGATTACTATATCCTTTCTTTTGTATATCTTCATTCTTAAACAATATTTTTCCTGTTTGAGGTTTATCAAGTCCAGCAAGTAAGGAAAGAAGTGTAGATTTTCCTGTTCCTGACTTTCCTACTATCGAATAAAACTTTCCAAGTTCAAATTTTTGATTTACTCCTGACAAAACTTTTTCTCTAGAATTTGCATAACTGTAAGTTACATTATTTATTTCTAATATATTCATTATTTTCTCCTAACTTATTTTTGATAATATTTCTTTTGGTTTTTTTATTAATATTAATGAGGAAGCAATTACAATTGATAAAACAATAATGCTTATTAATATTAAATAACTTTCTGCAAGTGTTGTTATATTTAGCATAAAAGTGCTTTTATTTATTAAACTTCCACCGAAAATCATTGAGTTATCTGAGTTAATGAATCCTTCTACAATTACTTTTAGTAGTAGATTTTCTAAAAATAAGGAGGGTATTATACTTGGTATAGATATGAATATTAACTCAAATATAAACTGCATTATAATTTGTACTTTAGTTATTCCAATAGATAAAAATATACCTATTTCATAAATTCTTTCTCTTAACCATAGAATCAAGATTAACGAAAGAACAACCATACCACCTAACATAATAGAATAAGTCATTATTTTTATTATATGTTTTATTCCACTCACTGAATCCAGAGACTCTTCAAACGCATTATTATCTTTTTCAACGGAATACCTTGATTCATCAATTTTAAGATCTTTAATTTTTTTTAAGGCTAAGTCTGTAGATTCCAAACTACCAGAATACATTAAAATTTTATTTGCAATTTTATTATTTTCTGATTTATTTAATATCTCTTGGCTTGTTGAATAATCTGCAAAGACCATGTTTTCGCTAAAATCAGAAGACAATCCTGTATATATTTCCTGTTTTTTACCAGAAAAAATTCCTATAATTTTAAATTTATGACTTTTTATTTTTCCATTTTTTTCCATATCTAGTAATTCAAGATCAACTTCATCCCCTAATTTTAGATTGTTTTGTTTAGCAAATTCTTCATGAATTATAATTGAATTCCTATCATTTTCTTCTATGTTTTTGCCTTTTTTAATTGTAAATGCTCCGCTACTAAATAAAATGTTTCTTTTAGTATTATTAGTAGCTTCGAGTGAAACAACATTCTTAAATTCGTCAGATAAATCTTCTCTATTTATTCTTTGTTCTCCGCTAACTACTTTAGCATCTTTTAGTTTTGCTAATCCATCATATTGAATTATTTTTTCTTCAATTTCTTTTAATTTTTCAATATCTTTAAATTGATTAACATTAAAATATTTACCATCTTTTTTTGTTATTGATATTGAAGAATTAGAACTTTCATATAAAGCCTTTTCTATTTCATTGCTTGATTTCATTATTGTTAAACAAGAATACAAGCAAGAAAGAACTATAATTAATATGATAAAAATTATTAAAGTTCTATTTCTCTTTCTTGTAATATATGCTATAGCATTTTTTATCACTTTCCTAACTACTCCTCTCTATTTTCTTACTCCATAACTAATTGCATCCACTGGACAAGCATTTTTACATCGTCCACATCTGATACACTCCAGATGATTGCAATTCTCAACTGGATCTATATTCATTTGGCAAACTTTTTTACATTTTCCACAATTAATACACTTATCCTTATCCAATCTATATCTAAATATTGAAATAGGGTTAAAAATTGAGTAAATAGCTCCAAGTGGACATATATATTTACAAAAAGGTCTATATATAATTATAGAAAGTAACAAAGTAACTATTAGAATGATTCCTTTCCAATAATACAAGAAACCTATCGAATTTCTCATACTTTTATTTAATAAAACAAGTGGTAATCCTCCTTCCAGCATACCAATCGGACAAATAAGTTTACAAAAATACGGAGAACCCTGACCTAAAATATCAACCAAAAATAAAGGTAATATTATTACAAATACAAGTAATATTATGTATTTCAATTTTCTCAAATGTTTATCAAACTTAAATGTTTCAACTTTTTTAAAAAAGGGAATCTTATGTAGCAAATCTTGAATCAATCCAAATGGACACAGCCATCCACAAATAAATCTTCCCACCAATGCTCCTATAAAAAACAAAATCCCAACTATATAATAACTAATCTTATATTTTGAATTTCCAATTACTGCCTGTAGTGATCCTATTGGACAAGAACCTTTTGCTCCCGGGCATGAATAACAATTCATACCTGGAACACAAATTTTCTTTAAATTCCCACCGTAGATTTTACCAGTCTTAAACCCTTCAAAGTAAGAATTCGTAATTAAAAACCAAACGGATTGAAATAAATGCCTAAAACGATCTCTTATTTTATATTTATCTTTTTTTGTACTACCATTTATAATATTTTTAATTCTATCCAATTCCAATACACTCCATACAAATTCTTATCGCCTTATCCAAGACAACTTTAGTTTCTCCATTACTATGGCCATAGTAAATCATCGCCATACTAATAAAGATAATTAATAAAGACAAGGCACGGCTTTTTAAAAATTTATTAACCATATACCAATCACCGCTTTACTTTTATTTATTTTTTATTTTTTCCAATTCTTTTTCAATTACCTGCTTCCATTCCTTTGCACTCTTTGCCCCAGAATAAGTATCACCTACAATATTTCCATTACTATCAACAAAGAAAGTCTCTGGCATAGCCTGTATACCATTCAATCTACCATTAAAGTTTGTCTTATCTGGCATTAAGAAAGGATATGAAGCCTTTGTCTTTTCATGTATTAACTTTGACTTTTCAATTGCTTCCTTGTTTTCACCGTTATCATCAACAGTATCTGTAACAACTCCAACGATATTTACACCCTTGCTTTTCATTTCATTCTGAACCTCAACCAAATCAGGAATTTCCTTTACACATGCTGTACACCAAGTTGCAAATACATTTACCATAGTAAGATCATACTTCTCAAAATCTTTACTTGTAAAATCTTTGCCATTTATGTCCTTTGTTGATAGTTTACGTAAATCTTTAACCGATTCTTTGTTAAATGCTTCTGTATTTTCTAAATCAGTTTTTTCTGATAGCACAAAACCATTTTTAGGACGTTCTTTTTTATCTATAATTTGAATCTCAGTTCTTTTTAATTCATCCAGAAGATTACTTTCAGCTCCGCTATTTATGCTTAAATAGCAATCGTATTTTCCATCACTTGAAACTCCTATTTTAGTATGAGTATCACATTTTGTAATTTTAGATATTTTTTCTTCTGATGTATTTTTTTCGAATATACCAATAGTCCCAATTCTTTCAAGCTCATTTTGCCAATTTTTATATCCATCGCCCATCTTTTCTATAACTGCATTCTTTTGTTCTTCTGTCATTTTTTCAAATGTCAAAATAGCATACTTTAGTTCTTTATCTATAGGACTTTGATCATCTAACATCGCTATCTTTTTATCAGCTATATAATTTCTAAATTTGTCTGAGAGTTTAAATTTAAGCCCTAAATATTCATAAACATATTCTTTCTTTGCCTCCAATGTATAATCTGATGGCTTAAAAGTTTCATTTTTGCCATTTGCATTAATTGACATGCCTGCCTCTTCAGAACTTATGGATTGTCCTTCTTTAATTTTATTGTTTTCATTACTTTTTTGACACCCAACTACGTTTAAGCTCAAACATAATGCAAGTAATAGGCATGCTCCTTTTGATACTATTTTTTTCATAAATTTTTCCTCCTTTATTTTTTACAGAATAGCATTTTATAGCTACTTTCAATAACATTCTACATACCTTTTATGAAACGTTAATGAAATAACTTTTTTATTTACTAACTCCCTTCAACCATGTTATAATAATTTAAATATCAGCTTAATACTTGTTACACTAGTTATTCTTTTAAACTTTCAATCTTTTGAACAAGCGTAGCAAGTGAGTACCCACTTGCGAAAAATTGGTGAAGCAGATCCACTAGGACTGCTTCTTTTTTTATCAATTTTTAGCTTGTTAGGGAGAACCCTAAGACCCCGAAATACACCTAAAGGAGGAAATACCTATGGCAAATAGAATACGAAACGAAAGACTTGAAATTAAACTAACTGAAGAAGAAAAGGCTCTTTTTGAAGAGAAATGAAAACTTTCAAAGTGTAGAAATATGAGCCATTTTATTCGCAAATGCGTTTTGGAAAAGGAGATTTATCAGGTAGATTTAGAGCCTTTCCGGGATTTACAAGTCTTACTTTCCAATGCTACAAATAATATCAATCAGATTGCAAAAGCTACTAATACAACTGGTGTTATTTACAAAAATGAAATTGAATCAATGAATAAGCAGATAGAAAAATTATCAATAGAAATATGGAAGATCCATTCTCTACTTCTTAATAAATCAAAAGAAAGTTCTGGTGATTAGTATGGCAATTACAAAAATACATCCTATAAAATCAACTCTAAATTTGGCAATAGATTACATTACTAAGAGCGAAAAAACTGATGAGAAAATCTTGGTATCTTCATTCAAATGTCATCCATCTACTGCCCATATTCAATTTATAAAAACACGAGAAGACAATGATACTAATGGTACAGTTTTGGCTAGGCATTTAATCCAATCTTTTCTACCAGGAGAGGTTGATCCTATAAAAGCTCACGAAATTGGAATGGAATTATGTAAGAAAATTTTAAAAGAAGATTATGAATTTGTTCTTGCAACTCATGTAGATAAAGGGCATATCCACAACCATATTATTTTTAATAATGTTAATTACAAGACTGGTAAATGCTACCAATCTAATAAAAAATCTTACCATAAAATTAGGTATCAAAGTGACGAATTATGTAAAGAAAATAAGCTTTCAGTCATTGATGAATATTATGAAGCTTACAAAAGAAAATATAAAACTGCTGGTAAATCTTGGTACGAATATGACCAAAACAAGAAAGGAAATTCTTGGAAGTCTAAACTTCAATTTGATATAGATAGAATGATTAATAAGTCTAAATCTTGGGAAGAATTTTTAGAAAATATGGAATCTCTTGATTATGAAATTAAGTTTGGTAAACACATTGCTTTTCGTCATAAAGATAAGAAAAGATTCACAAGAGCTAAGACTATCGGAGAAGATTATACTGAGGAAAAAATTAAAGAGAGAATAGATTTAGCTATCAAAAATAAAGCTAACCCTATTAAAAAGCGAGTAGGAAATGTTATTGATATATCTACTAATAAAAAAGCTCAATCCTCAAAAGGTTATGAAGCTTGGGCAAGAAAACACAATATCAAAACAATGGCTGACTCGATAATTAAGCTTAGAGAACAAGGAATTAACTCTATCACACAACTCGATGAGCTAATCAAAAAATCTGCCGATGATAGACAAGACTTGTTAAATAAAATAAAGAAGATTGAAACTGAAATGAAGAGTTTATCCCAAGATATGGAAAATATAAATACTATAAATAAGTATCGTGAAATATATAAATACCACAAGAAAAATCCTGAAGATAAACAATTTGCAGAAGAATATTATAGTGAACTTTCCGTCTATAAAATAGCTGCTCAAAACATACTAAAGAACTATAAAAAGCTACCCAACACAAAAGAAATACTATCAAACCTAGATAAATTGCAAGAAAAAAAGAACACCCTTATGCAAGAGTATTCTTTGAATAAAGAACAATTTTCTGACCTTGTTCAGTATAGGAAAAACTATGAAAATTATTATGGGAAGGAGGTGGAGAGGTAGCTTCTCTCCATCATCATTTATTACCAAGTTGATGGTTTATGTTCTATTCCATACTCAATTAAATCTTCAATATTATCTTTAATATCGCTATAAACATTTTTGCTTGATAAGTATACAGAATCAAAACATTTAACATATTTTGAAAGTTTTTCACCTTCTAATGTTAAATAATCAAAAGGATTGTTGCCCTTATCATCTTGCTCTCCCAATGCATTCTCCAACTTGTGGATATAAATTCCAACAATACCTTTGTTTAACTCGTACGCTTTTTTTATTTCATAATTTATCCATTTTCTATTTGCTGTTTCTTCTCCAATCAAGACAACTAAACATGAACACTTGTTTAACTGTTCATCAATCCATTCTTTAATTTTGCTTTCAGTTTTTTCTTTTACTTCCTCCCAGTCATTATCTGAAAAGGTAGAACTACTGTCTACTTTCCCCATGTTGCGAACCTGTCCTGCCCTCCAATTATCATTGTCGTAATGAAAGCTAAAAAACACCTGTCTTTTTGCCATTTAAAACTCCTCCCTATTTAATATTTTAACTGCTTGCACTATGTTTTTAATAGACATATCTATATCGCCATCGCATTGTTTATTTGCCTGTTCAATTGCACTTATTATATTTTCATCTGAAATTTCTTGAGTTGTTTTATTATATATTTCTTTAGCTGCCCCACCAGTATGTTCAATAGGCAAACATACTAATCCATGCTTTTTACATAACTCAAATTCATCCATCACTCCATGTGCAATATCTTCTGTTTCTTTATTTCCAAAAATGAATATAGCGATACCACAATTTTCAATCATCTGCTCTCTATTTTCTATATATAGCTTATCTAAATCAATATCTAATGAACTATTTTGAGGAAAAGGCATAAGCGTTAAAAAATCATTTATTTTGGACTTATGAGCCAAACAATAATCTGCAACTCCATTTAATACAAATTCACCGACACCTTTACCATATCCATTCACAATATGATAACCATTTTTTGATAGTTCAAAAGATAGTTTATGAATAAAATTTTCTCCAATTTCCTGAGAATAAGTCGAATAGGAGTACGCACTACCCGATATAAATATTGTTTTCCTTCTAAATCTATCAACAAGAGTACTTAATATTTCAGTGATTTCATCATATTTATTTACTAAATATGTAAAAATACCATATCTATTTAGATCTTCAATTTGTAGCTCCTGTCTTGCTTTTTTGTATTCATAATCCTCATCGGTATCTTGGATCCTTTTCATAATACAATAATGTTTTCTTGTATTCTTTTCATCTAGCAATACCCTTAATCTTCCAATTACATAGTTAAAGTTTGGATCTTCAAAACTAAATCCTAAAAATAGAAATGTCTCGGTAAGCAAATCTCCCTCTAAAACTTCTCTGAATAACTTTCTTTTGTTATATCCAAATTCTTCATAATCACTTCTTGTAAGTACTGCATCTTCAGGAGTTTCTACATCTCCGTGTAGTTTATAAACGATTGCATCAAAATCATGATTTGTACCTCTTAATTGCTCATCTGTTGTTTTTACATAAGGCTTTTTCATATTATCTTCTAAAGCTTTTTCAATTAACTTATCATAATTAGTCGTCCAAAAAGTGGAAATCGGTAACTGTGATAATAGTTTATGATTATCAGTAGGTTTTAGTAATTGAGAAAATTGCACTTTGATCAAGTCATCTATTGATGTTCTCTTCTTTGAATTAGCATAATACTGAGCTAAGCTAACCAAATCATTTTCTTTTTCAACATTTAACCCAATTTCTTTTGCAGGCTCTCTTAGAAGTTCTTTCCAACTACAAAATCCAGCAGGAATTGATAATCCTGCTCCAATAAAAGCTCCCAATTCATCACTTTTAATGGCTTTTTCAATTTCTCTAATCAAATCTTTTTTAGATACTTCACCTTTAATAATAAACACCTCCCCTTATTTTCTCGATCCTAAAAACTTATCTTCATTCATTTGAATTTTCCTTTATCCAATATAAATTAGCTTCCAGCAAATTTACAATATCTTCATCTGTTTCATAACATGTTAAATTTATCTTTTTTATAAGTTTACTATCAATAATTCTCTGAATTAGTGCCGCAGAAAGGATTCCAGAGCCAGCTCCTGGATCAAGAATAGATATTTCATCTCTTTTAATATTTAAGTCAATTAAAGATGCCATAAATTTTGCTGTTTCTTTACTCGTAAAAAACTGTCCTATTCTTTTTCGAGTTTCTTTAGATGCGATCTTAATATATTCATTTGTCTTATCTAAAACATAATCAATCATTTTCATCTTTAACTAACTCCATAATTTCGCAAAGATTACAATTTAATCCTTCACATATTCTTAACAATACGTCAGTTGTAATATTCTCCCCATTTTTCATTTTATAAAATGTACTTCTACTAATATTTGTTTTTTCCATTAATTCTGTGTTATTTAAATCTAGGTCAATCATTTTTTTAAATAGCTTTTTATAGCTGATTTTTAACATGACTATCTCTCCATTCATGAATTCTATATCAATTATATTATAGCATAAATCTTCACTTTTTTCATAATATTATTCACTTTTCTAAAACACAAATACAAAAAAATAAAGGCAGTCCGAAGACTGCCGATACTTATCTCTCATCTCTTTAATTATAGAAAGTAAATAAAGAATTTCCCTAAGATATGGAAAATATAAATACTGTAATAAGCATCGTGAAATGTATAAATACCATACGAAAAATCCTTAAGATAAATCTGTAATGAATACCAATGTTTCTGAATATCTTTTAATTTAAATAATCTTACAGTCCTATATACATGTTTAACAAACTCTATTTTACAATTCGAAAATCTCATCTGCAACTTCGTTCAAAAACTCAATGTCATGGGAAACAATAAAAATTATTTTATCTTTATTTCTATATTTTTTAATCAGTTCAGATATTTTTATCATATTGGAATAATCCATGCCGCTAGTTGGCTCATCATAGTAAACAAAAGTAGAGTCTTTACACATTATGGACGCTATTGCAAGTCTTTGCTTTTGTCCTCCTGATAAGCTCATTGGGTGTCTTTCTATAAATTCGTCCAGGCCTAAATCTTTTAATATGATTTTTGCCTCTTCTTCATCAAAATTCTTTACACCTAGGCTAAGCTCTTTGAATACTTCATCTGTAAATAATTGATGATTTACGTCTTGCATAACAAGTGAAGAGTTTTTGAGTCTTTCTTTTTTAGATAGTTTCTCACCTTTAAAATAAATTTCTTCTTTTGATTTTTTCTCAAGGCCAATTAAACATCTTAAAAGCGTTGACTTCCCTCGTCCGTTGGATCCTATTATGCCGTAAATTTTACCAAGTTTAAAAGAAATGTTTTTTACACTTAAATATTCATCATCATTAAATTTATAGCTAAGATTTTTTATCTGATACTCTCCACCATCTTTTAAATAAGGAACTTCTAATTTACTTAATTCTTTATCTCTTAAACTTAAAGCGTTCAATTTATTTTTATCAAACTTTAAAAATTCACTTCTAGTATAAGTTTTTTTAAGTTTACACTTATCTATTAAAAATACACGGTCAACTATATCCATTAAATAATAGATTCTATGCTCAGCTACAATTATGCTTATGCCTTTGCCTTTAAGTATTTTGAGCATATTTGTCAAAACATCTATGCTTTTAATATCTAAATTCGATGAAGGCTCATCCATAACTATAATCTTTGTGCCCGCTATATAAGAAGCAGCAATGCAAAGAATTTGTTTTTCACCGCCGGATAGATTAAATATATTTCTATTCAAAAGATTTTTTATCGGGAATATTTCAAGCATGTCCTTTAAACGCCTGTCCATTTCTTCTCTTGCAAGTCCAATATTTTCTAAATAAAACAATAATTCTAATGTCGTATTAACATTAAAGAAATATGTCTTAGGATTTTGAAAAACAGTTGAGACAAGCATTGAGATTTGATAAAGCTCCAACTCTTTTATATTTTTACCATCAATAATTATTTCGCCCTTTGTTTTTGCGTTATCATACCTTACAGCTAGTCCGTTGATAGAATTTATTAAAGATGACTTACCACTTCCACTTTTTCCTGTAAATAGCACACACTCTCCCTCGGCTATGGATAGTGATACATCATCTAATATATGCTCTTCACCGTAATCAAGACTTAAGTTTTTAACTTCTACCATATTAAGCCTCCTACAATAAGTCCAAAAACTGCTAAAACATAAACAAAATCAATTAGCGTTATCTTTACACGGATATATCTAGTCTTAGCAATTGGATTTTCTATTGCCTTTGTTTCTGCCGCTTTTGAAATATCATCTGCAATGTTTGAAGATATAATTAGTAATGGCACTGAAACATATTCAAGATATTTGATTGGGTTTTTAAAATTTATACCTCTTACTCTCATAGCCATTTTGATGTTTTTCTTCTCTTCTTTAAAAGATGGAAAGAACCTAAACATAACCGCAACAGGTATGGAAAGATTTTTTGAAATTTTAAGCTTATCCATTGATGAAATTATTGCACCTACATCAGAGGTTTTTATCATGAAGCTTGCTGCCATAAATGGCAATAAAAACATTCTGAAGATAATAAATAAGCTTAAAAACATCTTAATTATTGGATTTATATTAGATAGCACCATAAAATTAGGTAAAGCATATAATATTGCACATAAAAGTATCCATTTGAAAAGTGTTTTTTTGTATCCATTCAAATAAAATAAAATACCAATAATACAAGCAATTGCTAGCTCAAAACGGATGTTTAAGCTATGCACAACAGTTAAGCCTGTAAGAAATACGACTAATAACTTACTTATTGGGTTGAGATTAAAGGGAGAATTCGAAGAAAAGCTAGGCATTATACAATGCCTGCTTTTTCAAAGTGTTTTTTCAATAGAGCCTTTCCTATATATGCCCCAATAATTCCTCCTAGGAAAGCACCTAAGGCTACTAAAGCCATGTGAGGATAAGTTATTAGATTTTCCAATGCATCAACATAATCTTTTCCCATCATCATAGATAATTCAATATATTTTTCTTTAGCTAAAAGCATTTGCATTAATGATCCACAAATCCACGTACAAAATACTGCATAAGAAAGCATATTATATTTAAATGAATTATAATTACCAATCTTTCTAATTAATTCTGCAACCATCATTACTATCAATGAAAATAATGGCAATACATAAGTATGTCCCATAGCAAACATCACAAGTGGTGATATCATGCCGAGAATAAATAGTGCCCATGGTTTTTGAACCTTAGTCATAAATAACATAACTACAGTCCCTGCGATTATTCCCAAAACTGTTGGGTATATTAAAAACAATATTGGGACCATACCCATCATACCAACACCAAACATCAAGGCGAAATAAATTACGGCAAAAACACCGATGCTTACTAAATCTTTTACTTTTAATTTTTTATTATCCATTTATTCCTCCTAATAAATAAATTCTTCTGCCATTTTTGTCTTTTCTATTAAATTTTTGTAAACTTTTGATTTTTGTAAAAGCTCTTCATGCTTACCTTCGCTTTCTACTTTTCCGTTTTCAAGAACCACTATCTTGTCAGCATTTTCTATGGATTTCATTCTGTGTGAAATGATAACAACAGTTTTATCTTTAACTAAATTATTTAAGGACTCTTGAATCTTTTTCTCGTTGTCAACGTCAAGGCTTGCTACTATCTCATCTAAAATCAATATCGGTGCATCTTTTAAGAAGGCTCTGGCTATTGATAATCTTTGTCTTTCTCCTCCTGATAGTTCAGCTCCGTTCTCACCAATAACTGTATCGAAACCCTTATCCATCTTTTCTATAAAATCTGTACAGTTTGCAAGTTTTGCTGCTCTTTTAACCTCTTCGTCACTTGCATCTTGCTTACCAAGTCTAATATTTTCCATAACGCTTTGATTAAAGAGAACCACATCTTGGAAAACTATTGAGACCTTATCAAAAAGAGATTCTGTTGATATTTCTTTTATATTTTTGCCATCGATTAGGATTTGTCCCTTGTCATAATCATAAAGTCTTGATATAAGTTTCAAGATAGTTGTTTTACCACATCCGCTTGCACCTACCAAAGCAGTAACCTCTCCCTGCTTAGCTTTAAAACTTACACCATTTAAAACTTTTGCGTCTTTATTGTAAGCAAACTCAACATCTTTTAGATCAATATCAAATTTTTTTAAGCTATAGTCATCGCCTTCTTGTAAATCTTGATTTTGAATTTCTTTTAATCTTTCAATTTTTGGCGTTAAATAAAATATTTCCATCAAGCCCGCTTTAGATGCATCTAAAGCGTCTTTTATCTTCATAGCAGCTAGTAAATATCCTATAAGGTAGAGAGAATTTATCTCTTTATTAATAATTAGATTTACGCCGACAAATATCACAACAGCAAGAGATATAAAGCTAAATATTGAAGATATAGACAAAGTTAAAATTGTAGTTACTTCGTACTTTAAGTGTACTCTCTCACTATCTTCCATTTTTTTATATAAATCATCTTTAATATCCTTCGATAAATTATATGCTTTAATCTCCATTTGCATTTCGATATTTTCTTGAAAGCTTTCTGAGTTTTTTCTTAAGACATCATAATGTCTATTCTGTCTATTAACCTGATATTTTTTAGATAAAGGTATAAATATAAAGCTTAAAATAGATGGAATAATTACAGCTAAACCCATCTTGACATTGCCCGCTAGCATCATTACAGACATTAATGGGAAAAACAGTACCATGCCGCCCACCTTTGGTATTGCGTGGCTCATTGCATGCTCTATGCCTGCAATATCAGCCATGATTGTTTGTGAAATGTCGGAAATGTCATGTTTAGAAAAGTAAGATAGAGGTAATTTTGATAAATTCTCCGCTGTCCTTATTCTTAAATCTGCACTTTCTTGATAGGTTGTGTTATATAATTTATCGTATTCGATAGAAAGCAAAATATACATTGCTATCAAAGTCAAAACTGAGAATACTATATAAAAGCCATTGCTTTTGCCCATATTTTCCAAAACTTCCTGAGCAAAAATCATAAGTAATATGGCAGGAAGCATGTTTATACAATAAACGAAAAATGTAGCCAGTGTTGCTTTACTTAAATTTCTTGCTCCTTTATCTGTAAGAGCAAATCTTTTTTTATAAAACTCTTTCATTTGAAACCCTCCATTCATTCGCACTGTTAAACATCTCTTGCAGGCTCTTATACCTTGTATCTTTTGACATTAATTCTTTGTCAGACCCTCTTTCTATAATTTTTCCACTATCCATAACAATAATTTCATCAAGGTCTTTAATTGTAGATAGTCTGTGTGCAATCATGATAACTGTTTTATCCTTCATAAGATTTTTGAAAGCTTTTTGCAATTCAAACTCGTTATCTGGGTCAATAGATGCTGATGCTTCATCCATAATAATAATTTTGGAATCCTTTAAAATTGCTCTAGCAATTGCAATTCTTTGTTTTTCTCCACCGGATAAATAAACACCTTTTGAGCCTATGATTGTATTTTCTCTTTCTGGGAATTTGTCTAATATTAAATCACATCCTGCTAATTTTAAGGCTCTCATAACGTCATCTTTCGTCGCATCTTTATTAGCTAAAGCAACATTATCATAAATGCTCTTCTTGAATAATTTTGAATCTTGAAAAACAAAGGAAACGGCTTTAATTAAGGCTTCATCAGAATATTCACTTATTGCTATCCCGCCTATCTTTATGCTTCCTTCATTAACATTGTAAAAACCTGATATAAGTTTTGCTACTGTTGATTTGCCTGATCCAGATGAACCGACAAGTGCGTAGGACTTTCCTTCTTCTAAATTAAAGGATAAATTTTCAATGACAGCTTTATCATTATAAGCAAAGCTTACATTGTCAAAGTCTATATTATAGTTTTTAAAATTATTGACATTACCATGCACTAATTTGTCTTTTTGCATATCTTCGTAAAGCGCCTCTAAAGTATCTACTGCATAATTCCCTTGAGAAATATACATGGAGTACCACATTATTCTCGTGAATGAAACAAAGAGAACTCCTGATAAAAATATAATCATGATAAGCTCAAGTAAAATCACCTTTGCGCTACCTAAGCTTGTCATAAAATAAACTATAGGAATAATTAAAATTGCAATCAGTCCAAAAAATAACCATTGATATAAAACATAAGGCTTTTTACAAGATAGGGAATAATCATAAGCATACTTTGAGTAATCTTTTATCGCCTTATAAAAGCTTTTAAAAGACTCTACATTTGCTTTAAATATTTTTACAACTTGCATTCCTCTCACATACTCAACAGTTTCAGCACTTAGTTTAGATAGGGCCTCTTGGTATATCTTCATAAATTCTTGCTCGCCCATCATCGCCCCTAAAATTAAGCCGCCAATTATAGTAAGAGCAAGCAAAGTTATACCAACCCTTATACTTACTATAAAGCCAAGTACAAGGACAAGTACGGGTGTAACTATTGCCTGAGAGCTATCTGGAATCATGTGAGCTACAACCTGATGAGTTTGTGTTGCATTATCATCTATGATCTTTCTTATCTGACCAGAGGGATTTAAGTCAAAGAACCTAAAACTTGCTTTCTCTAAGCCATCAATCCCCCTCTTTCTTAAATTTGTTTCAAGCCTAAATCCCAATATATGTGAAAACAGTCCTGAGACAAAATAAAATATCGCTCCACTTGTTAGTGTAATAACAGATTTTAATGCTATGCTCTCTGCACCAGATAAATTTGAATTAATTATTAACCTATCTAAAAATTTGTAGATTAAGTAATATCCATATACCGTAAGCACAGCAGATATAGCAGAAAAAACTATAGCTAAAACCCCAAGATATTTTTTATCCTGTACATAAGCAAATAGTTTTTTGTAAATCTTCATAATCATATCTCCTTTCTTTGATATTCCTTTTAGATATAAATTTGCTTTATTAATAATTACTATCATTGCTTTTCTATTATACATCTGTTATAATGACTAATACAATAGTTTTGAATTAATAAGGCTAATTGGAATATTGTCTAAAAGGGATAGGCGCATTATGACATATTATGATTTTGTAAAAGAATATATGAAGGTAGATGAATGTAAAAACAATAAGAAGTATTCAAGTGCAGGGCACACTTTTTGTTGGAAAAAAGAGGATTTAACCTATGCAGAAGGGCTTTATTGGTTTTATGAGGGAGATGGATTTATTATTGATATCCATAATTTTTATATCAGAGAAGAAATAATTCAAAATAATACTTATAGTATGGCAGATTATGTTTCAATATACACAAGCTACATTGTCAGCGCAAACGGCGAGAGATTTAGTCCTTATCAAACACTTACTGCAAACTCATTATGTACTTTTGACTTTGACAATATAAAAGACGATTTTGTTTTTTTATTACACGAGAATTGTTGTTATCTTGCTGTTTCCATTGGTTTTAAAAAAGAGCTAATAGAAAAACATTTAGCATCTATTAACATTCATCCAGAATCATTTTATTCAGCTTTACTTCAACCGAATCAAATAATTCTTACTAAATCCTTAGAAAAAGTAGCAATGGAAATTTTAAATTGTAAGATGGACCCTCCTGCTGCTGATTTTTTCTTTAAAGCTAAGGCAAATGAGTGGATAAGTATAGTGATAGACACATACTTAAATAGAAAAAAATATAAAATTGAATCTGATGATAATAAAGCACTTGAAGATGTAGCCAGATTTTTAGATAATCATTTCGCCATGAATGTAAATCAGGAAACTCTCGAAAAAATATCTAAAATGAGCGGAACAAAATTAAAAAATTTGTTCAAAGAAAAATATGGTCAAAGCATTACAGAATACACCCAAAGAAAAAGAATGAATGTAGCTGAAACTCTTCTCTTAAATACCAAACTACCTATAAAGGAAATAGCTGAATCTGTTGGATACGCATCCCATAGCAAATTTTCCATTTATTACAAAAGATACAAGGGAAAACTTCCAAGTGAAGTCCGTAATTTAGTTTGCAAGGAGCACAAGTTAAAATGCGATTATTGTGATTAAGTATTTTTTTACAAGCAATATTTTTGTATGAGTTTAAGTGGATATGCATATATGACCTAAATAAATTAGATTAAAAAAATGAGCAAAAAAAATAAAGGCAGTCCGAAGACTGCCGATATTTATCTCTCTGTACCTTTGCTATGGTCTTTCTTGTTTGATTTAGATTTCTCATCTGTCTTAAAGCTTTTTATTTGCCCTAATATGGACTTTTTATCTTTATCTTGATTCTTTACTTGTTCTTTTGCTTTTAAAAGCTTAGAAGACAAAATACGAACATTTTTATGTTCCTTTCCGTTGTTATCAATGCTTGTTTTTACTTGTCCGAAGATTTTAACAAAATCTCCTTGTTTTAGTTTCTCTAAATCTTTTGTCTTATCTCCATAGGCTGAACAATTGGTACAAACTTTATTTCCATCGTCATCTTTTGAAACAATTAAAAAATTACTTACTTTAAATTTTTCTCCATTAGCATTTTCTCGTTCAAGATTTTCTACTTTGCCAGCTATATTACCCACGAGATTTATGAGGTCGTCTTTTTCTTCAAGTTCATTGGTATTTTCAATGAGCTTTCCTTGTTCTTTCATATCATCAATCATATAGTCAAAGTCATCACTTAGTAGACCTGTTGTGTCATTGTTCATATATAAGACATAGACTTCTTCAAGTGCTTTTTCATCAGTAACGCCTTTTTCTATGCTCACAAGTGCTTTTATAAAGTCCTTGTAATTATCATTCATCATTTCCTCTAAATTTTCTCTAATATCTTTGTATTCCATAATTTCCTCCTTTTTCATAAAGCCGTCTATCTCTCTTTTTTCGTGCTTCCTCTTTCTGCTGACTAATGAGCTTTTTCTTTTGTTTTGTAACTGCTTGATTTCTTCTTTTGCCATTAAAATTTTTCTTCTATGTCTTTCATTTTCTTTGTCCTTTCTTCTTGATTTTGAGCAATAAAAAACAGTAAACCGATTTGATTTACTGCTTCGTGAATTGCTATCTTGTATCTTTTATTTGGTTATTTGAGTTTAATAAACTGGGATTCATAAATTACTATCTAACCATGTTTTTAGTTCATCAAAACTGTAATCTCCTTTTAACGCTATTCCATCTTTAATGATTGAATTCTTACATTCCTTTTTGTAATCTTCAATCATTCTCCCAAAACCACCTCCGCCATGCGTGCAAAACGGAATAATTGTCTTTCCACTTAAATCAACCGTTCTTAAAAACGATAGCACGGGTGGGGCAAAAGTTTTAAGCCAATTAGGAGAACCAATAAAAACCACCTCTGCATTTTCAATAATTTCCGTCCCTTGAATAAGAGGTGGACAATATCCTTTTTCAATTTCTTCTCTCACTTCTTTTACAGCTGTATTATATGAGAATGAATAGGGCATTTGTGGCTTCAGCTCTCTCAAATCCCCATCAGTAATCAACGCAATATCTTCTGCTAATCTTCTTGTTGTTCCTGAATATGAATAATATACAACTAAAGAACTCATTATAATTACCTCCTTAACTTCAAAATTATAGAACTATCTTTTTCTATTTTATGATTTTACTTCTGAATGTTCCAAAAGGTGCAACCGTATTCACATGAATAAATCTATAGACTTCCCATACTGCTGTTTTAGTCGCTCCATCAGCCTACTTCCTCATATGCGGTTTAAATAATTCGTCCTCACTTAACGAATCAATCATTGTATAGATAGAACTAATATTTTCCCCTAATCTATTTTTCAATTCTTGCAGAGATAAATGAGCATAAGTATACGTAAACCACTGATATAATTCACCCAGTTTATTCCATTTAAATTTATCTGATGGTGTCTTACTTCAAGCCCCTTTCTTTCATCTTCTTCCCATTTGAGAAGCAATGTTGTCCATCCCACCTGATAAGCAATGTTTTCTGCCAGAGTTCTATTAACCTCATCAACTCTTTTATCTTTTAAGGCTTCCGGAATGTCATCAAATTTCACAATATATTTCGAATGCTTTTCTTATTTCACCTTTAAGTTCTTCTCTATTCTTGTATAACCGGTTAACATATCCCCTCAATCTCTAATTTTTCTCTCTGAATAATCATCAATATTATACCATTTTTTTAGGTACTTTTTCCACTATCAAATTTCCTTCTTGCTATCAAGTCTATCATAGAAACAGATTGAAAAGAATCAAAACGTTTGATAAGGAGAGCCTTTCGCTCTCCTCTATCTTTCTTGTCCTTTTTCACTTTTTTCTTGGTTTTTATCTTTTTCTTCTTCAGATTTGAATTTTGATATTTGTTCCAATATTGATGGTTTCTCTTCCCTTGCGTGAAGATTATCCTCTACATCATAAGTTGATTCAAAGTAATCACTATCTTTAAAATCATTGTCATACCTTTCTGGTATTCCGTCATTGTCAAGATCTTTTGCTAGTGGGTCATAGAAGTTTCCGTCATCATCTATTTCTAGTCCTAGAGCTTGTTTCAAATCTTCTTCATCTACTGCTACCAGATCATCAAAACTTGACATCTTTATGGCTTCAGTCATGTCTTTAAGAGCTTGTGAATTAGATATATCTTCTTCTACAAAAGATTCTGTTCTAATAGCTACATTATCTACATACTGAGTCCATGTTTTTTCTTCCAAATTTACCTCATATTGAATCGAGTGCTTACCATCAGGTGTTTCTGTATAGGCAAGTCCTATATGGCTTAAATCTGGGTATAGCTTGTCAAAGTCTTCATAGCTATTAGATTCCGAAAACTCATAGTTAGAATAATCTACTATCGCCCTCTTTAAATCTTCTAATAGTGGTGATTGGTTTTCTAATTCTTCTACTTCTCCCATATCTAAAAGTTTATTAATCTCAGCTAATCTTAGTGTCTTATCCCTTAACTCATCTGCTTTTTCAAATGGTTTAGTTAATTCTACTTTGGCATTTTCTAAAGATTCTTTATAGTTTTCAAGGTTTTGATTTAACCTCTCAAGTCTTGAAGGTATTTTTTCAATGGCATTATCGAGCCTTGTTATATTACCATCAGTAGAGTTTGAAAACTCTCCAAAGTATTCTGCTTTTCCTAGAAGTTTAAAGGTGTGAGCATTAGTCATAAAGTTATATGAAACTTGTAAGTCTAAATTCCTATATTTACCAATAACCTTACTATCATTTATCTTTACCTTTTTTATTTCTTCTAATAGCTTCTCTCCAGCCTCTTTCTTATCTAAAATCTTATTTGCACCAAGACTTATTGAAGTAAATTTGCTATCTCCTTCTCCTAATTTCTCAACATTTGCAATATCTTCTTTAACTTCTTGTATTTCCATTTCAGTTTTTAAAATACTTTGAGGATAAATTTTATTTACCTTATCTTCAAGCTTATATTTATTAGACTTGTAGTTTGCTTCAAGCATTTTTAATTTTGTAACTTCGTTATCTAAATCCATTTTTTCTTTAATTAGAGGATTCCCCGTAGCTAGAGCCTTAATTTCTGAATAAGATAGGCTTGCTTCATCAACATCTTCTGCAACACGCACAGGTGTCTTGCTTGTCATAATTTGAGAAATGAATTTTTGCTTATTCTCTATTGTCTGGTCGAGTAGGTCGGGGATATTACTATCCCTTTCCCCTCTAAGAACCGTGCATGAGAGTTTCCCCTCACACGGCTC
>NZ_JBEPMA010000013.1:0-45408 GCF_040545475.1 Peptoniphilus olsenii
TCCTCCTGGTTGTTTTATTTTTTGCTTAAAAACATTGTACCAGTTTTGGTTTCAAATGACCTATTCTTTTTACACAATTATATGGACTTTATCTAATACTTTATATTCATATCACTAAGAAAAATAATATTACATATATTTTTATTTTTTAAATTATTAGTAATGTCATAAACCAATCTATTTAAAAAAGAATTCTTATTATTGCTTCCTACTATTAATAATATCTTCTTCATAATTTATTCACACCAGTAAAATTTACTTGCGTAATTTTTTAGATAAAAAATTATATATTATCCACAGTATAATAGCGATAATAAAACCAGTAAAATAATCTTTTGTTATAGTTATAATTAACATACCAAGCAACATACTTATAATTATCTCGACTGTTTTGTAAAGATTCATTTTTTTTACCTCCAATAATTATAATTAGATATCAATTGAATAAATTCAATTGATATCTAATTTAATTCATCTCATTGTACAAGCACAAGATCCTGTCTCTGGCGGTGGACTTGGACATTTCCATTTTTCTGTCGTACAAGCTACAGAATAACATTCTCCAGAACAACCTTGTAGATAACTGGAAACTACGATAGATGTTACTACTGAAACTGTACCAGTTCCAGATGGTTTTACATTGTCATTATCTTTAGAAATGTTTAAATCTAATTCAAAATCATTTAAATCCATACAATTCTCCTTTATTACTTATATAATTAATTAAACACACTACATTTATGTTTAATACCCTTTCTAACGAAACATTTTAACCTCCTTTTTAAATTTATGTAGAATTATATATCTGTAAAATCTAATAATCCTTCTCCTATATTTATTAGATCTTTTCTTTTTTCTTTATATTCTTTTCTAAATTCTTTTTCTATATTATCTCTATTAAGAAGATCAAATAAATCGTTTAAATTATGTGAAACTGCCATATATAAGTTAAATATTTCAAAAAAATAAATTTTCTCTATATCAATATCTTTATAATATCTAAGTGTCTCTATTACAAGTTCAGAGCTTATTTGTGAATATTCTTCAAATAAATATATAAGTTCATCTCCACCATACCTATTTATTTCTCTCTCATAGCTATCTAATTCAACTTTATTTATAATATTTATTGAATATAAACTCTCTAACCACTTATCTATTGTTTTAAATTTCTCCAATGCTTCATCTTGATCTTTAAATTTGAATCTAAGTCTTATATGAGGTCCATATGTATCCTCATATCTAATAAAAAACCAAGTAGGATTTCCTAAATCGTGAATTATATCTAAATGTCTAGTTAAAAACTCATTAATCCTATTACCTAAGCCATATAATTTAAGGTAAATCCAACCATCTTGAAAAGGCATAAATATTTTATTTTTTGATTCTATATTCAAACTAGAATCTATACTAGTATTCGCAACTTTATATTCCTCTTGAATAAAAGAAAAGACAAATTCATTTAAATAAACTCTATTTTTTTTATCATCTACAAGACTATTTTTTAACCCAGGCTCAATTTCTGTCAATTTAATCTCGCCTGTTTTCTTGTAGGTAGAATATAATAATTCTAAGCTTTCCTCTCTATTTAAATCTAACATTAACCTATTGTCGTTTTCACTTAGGTAAACTAAGTCATCCATCGTATATTCTTTTTTTAAATTTAACAAATCTCTTTTAAAGTCATTATATTTTTCTTTACTTAAATTTAAATAATCAAATTTCCACTTTTTTAAAGATATAATAACTCCTTCGAAATATATTCTAGGACTGTATATGTAATTTTCTGTTCCAAGTGCAAATATTCTATTTACTGGTACATCTTCGTTTAATGAAGATAGCTCATATAAAAGTTGATACAATTTACTATTTAATCTAGTATTTAGCATATTGTCTTTTATAAATTTTAATTTTTTATTTAATGATTTTGATTTAATATAAAAGTTTTCTTTATCATCAAGGCCAATAACTAAATCATCAATCATTAAAGATTTATTTTTATTCCCAGCTAAACCTATTGGAAGGTAGTATTCATAATTTTTAGTATTGTTAACTACATTTGATGTTCTTCCAGATGCAGTGCATTCTCTAAGTTCTACCTCTATATAATTATCTTGTATTAGTTCTCTTGATTTTTTATATATTTTGTTATACTCATCAAAGTCTTTTTTTACAAAAGAATCGCTAAATCGCTGAAACATTGAGCCTTCTTTTGGAGAGCCTCCATTGGGACCAACTATTAAATCGTAGGACTCTTTTGATTTAGTTATGTATAAATTTAAGTCAAATCCCTTTGTAAGATTTAGATTACTATTATTGATATCTTTAAAATCATTTTTTGTAAAATATACTTCTTCACCATTAAATATAGCTTTTTCTATTTTATTTGTAATTATTTTACTAATCTCTTTTTCTCTATCACTTTGATTATAAGAATCATTTAAATAGATAAACCCATTAAATTTATTTTCATCAATTATCTCAATTAAATTAACTTCTATATTACTTCCGTATTTTTCTATAAACTTATTTTTAAAGTTATCTAAAAATCCATAATTATTAATTTCAGGGCTAATTTTAGAAAACTCATTAACAAAATTTTCTATCTTATTTTTTAATTTACTATCTAGTATTTTACTTGAATATTTACACCCAGTATTAAGTTCTATATAATTACTAGATTTATTTAAAGATTTCATAATATTATAAATCTTTTCTAAGGTACTTACTTCTCTACTTTTCTTATACTCACTAAATAAAGAGTTCAACTTTTTTAAACTATCAGTAATATCTCTAGCCTCTGTGATTCTTTCTAAGATCTTTATTAAATAAGCTAATATATCATTGCAATAAGCTGGAAGTCTTAAATTAGTAAATAAATATTCATTTTCCATTAAATTTTTAATTGTATTGTGAATAAGTAAATCATCTACATCTTCATATTCATTTTTTATAATATAAAATAAATCGCTATATTTAATAAATTTTTTGGAGTTGTTTTTTACTAATTTTACGAGATTTGTGAATCTAATGCTATTTTCTTTAATTTCTTTTGAACTATCTTGTAGATTTCCTCTATTTGAAAAATAAGGATTTTTCAGTCTATCTCCGCTAACATAGCAAATATCATTAAATTTTAAATATAAATTTTTAAATATTGTTGAGTCATCCTCTAATTTTTTTATTAAACCATTAGGCCAATCTGTATCTACTTTAATATCTATTATTATATCTTCTTTATTTATACTTGTTTCTAAAGCAAACTCTCCAATAGATACGTTTGCAAAAAATCCATAAGGGGTTGGTCTTGTACACGCCCTTATGAAATATTTTAATAAACCTTGACATAAACCTCTATACTTTTTTCTTTTTTAGGTTTATTAATATACGAATAATAGAGGGACTTTGAAGATATTAAGAGAGCATTTTTAAAAAATTTATCTAAAAATTCATTTTCTGAAATAAATTCATAAATATCTTTGTTTGACTTCTTATATTCTTCCAAATAATGAAAAGGAATAGCTGGAGTTCTAATCATAAAATAATCCCAAATATCATAAGACATTACTTCACCTCAACTCATTAATTTTACATTCTTTTGTATAACGTTTCCTAATTTTAGAATAGCAGAACATTTTATATTTGTCAATAATTGTTACATAATTATGAACATAGATTACGATAAGAAATCTTTATATTATTAATTAGTATTTTTAGCCACTTTATAGCTAATAAATAAAATTTAATAAAAAGAATGACACTATAAGAGGATTTCATTTAAGATTTACTATTTACTAAATATATTCTCTCCACCAGAAAGAGAGCCACTCCATGTGTTCACTGCCACTCACCTATTCTTTATGACATTTGAGAAGACTTTTATATAAAAAAATATTTTAACAAATTTCTTTAAGTCTTACTTTTATTATTTTTCATTAAAAAATAGAGATGATATACTCATCTCTACTCACATATTTTTATTTATTTTCATAAGCTTTATCTTCTTCTGTTTTTGGAAGAATTAAGCTCAAAATCAATGCTATTACAAATACATTGGCTACTGGATTTCCTGAAAACACATCTCTTGCAAGTTTGGGTAATTCTTTATATATTTCTGGCATTTGTGTAAATCCAATTCCTACACTTAATGAAAGGGATGCTATTGTGGTATTTCTTGGTGTAAATCCACATCTTGCTATCATACCCATTCCACTTACAACTATTGAGCCAAACATCATAATTGTTCCACCACCAAGTACAGGCTCTGGAAGTGTGGAAAATATTGCTCCTATAGGAGGGAATAGACCTGCAAGTATAAGTGCCAATGCTCCAAACATTATTGTAAATCTATTTACTACTTTTGTCATTGCGACAAGTCCTACATTTTGACTAAAGGAAGTTATTGGTGTACATCCAAAACAACCAGAAAGCGTACTCATAAAACCATCACATGCAAGTGAACCTTGTATTTCTCTTTCTGTTATGTCTCTTCCTAATCCACCAATACAAACTGCTGTAGTATCACCTATAGTTTCAGCTGCTGATACCATAAATACAACTACAAGTGCTATGATTGCACTTAAATTAAATTCTGGCACAAAAGGCATAAATTTAGGAAATGCTATCAATTTACTTTCAACGATAGGTGTAAAGTCTATAATACCTAAATACATTGATAGTAAGTAGCCTACAATTAATCCAAATAATATAGATAGTTGTTTCCAAAATCCTTTTGCAAATATATTAAATAACAAACAAGATACAAGTGTAACTGTGCCAATCATTACATTTTGGGCAGAACCAAAATCTGCTGCTCCATTTCCTCCACCAAAAGATGCTGCTCCTACTCCCAAAAGTGAAAATCCAATTGATGTTACTACACAGGCTGATACAATTGGCGATATAAATCTTCGCCAATATTTTGCACAAAGACCCAAAATTCCTTCTATGCAACCTCCTACAATTATTGCTCCAATCATAGTTTCATAATTAAATGTTGTTGCTACATAAATTAATGATGCCAAGAATGTAAAACTCACTCCCATAATTACAGGAAGTTTTGCTCCAATTTTCCAAACTGGATATAACTGAATTAAAGAGCCAAGTCCTGCTATTAGCATACAATTTTGTATCAACATAGGTAGGTCGATTTTTAAATCTGGATGGGCTGCCGTTGCAGCACTCACTACAAGTATTATAGGAACTAGATTTGATACAAACATTGCAAGTACATGCTGTAATCCAAAAGGAATTGCCTTTCCAATAGGAACCCGTCCATCGAGTTTATAAATATTTTTGACACTTATATTGGAATTTTTTTCATTTTTCATAAATACTCTCCATTTTTATCAATTTTTATATTAGTCTAATTTTGCATTAATTTCTTAAAAAAACTTTCTAATTATTAGCACCAATTTAGTTTTTTATAATAATCAATTTACTTCTTGATTTGCTTTTGCCCTCAGTAATTATTGATAGAAGTCATAAACTTTACTACAGCATATTAATTTTTTGTCCATATATTTTACTATTCCATCTTCAATAAAAATATTATTCTAGTGTTTCTTTATCTTCAGATATTAAAATATTTAATAATATTGCAGTAAGACATGCAATTACTATGCCTGAACCACCAAAAATAAGTTTTAGAGCTTCTGGAAAATATTCCATAGCTGCTGGCACAGATGATAGTCCCATTCCAAAAACAAGTGACAAACCTATTATAAGTTTTGATCTATCTGTAAGTGGTTTTTGTGTAAGTATATCTATTCCTGTCAATGTTATTTGTGAGAATATAATTAGTGATGCTCCACCTATTACAGGATGTGGAATTGTCGATACAATGGCTCCAAGTTTAGGAAGAAGACCTGCAAGTATTAAAAATATTGCACCACATGCTACTACAAATCTACTCATAATTTTTGTAAAAGCTACCATACCAACATTTTGTGAAAATGAGGTTGTTGGCATCCCATTAAAAATTGCAGCAAAAACTGAACTAAGTCCATTTGCAATAACAGAACCTGATAACTCATCTTCTGTAGCTTCTCTACCTGCACCACCAACTGTGATACCTGAAACATCGCCCACAGTTTCAACAGCAGTTACTATAAACATTATAAGCATAGGAATAATTGCACCAGCTTTAAATTCTATTCCAAAGTGAAATGGTGTTGGTAATGCAAACCACGCTGCTTCTTTTACTGGTGTAAAGTCAACCATACCAGCAAAAATCGCAACGATATATCCGATTATTATTGAAATAAGTATTGAAGATGTCTTGACTGCACCTTTTCCCTTTTGATTCAAAACTACTGTAAGTATTAAAACTATAAGTCCTACTCCCCAGTTTTTAAGTGAACCAAAATCAGGTGAACCTGCTCCACCAGCTAAAGAATTAATTCCTGTAGGAAGTAGTGAAAGTCCAATAGTTAAAACGACTGTACCTGTAACAATACTTGGGAAAAATTTTCTAATATGCTTTAAGAAATACCCAAGCACTGTACAGAAAATTCCTCCAACAAGGGTTGCTCCAAGAAGTGCTGGAAATCCAAACGCATTTGCAATTGCAATATTAGTTGTCAAAAATCCAAAACTCGCTCCCATTACTACTGGAAGTTTTGCTCCAGTCTTTCCAATTGGATGAGTTTGCATAAGTGTTGAGACCCCAGCAATAAACATTGCCGACTGTACTAGTAGAACCAAGTCATGACCAGTTATTCCACAGATTCCTGCAATAATCATACATACAGTAATGTTTCCCAAAAACATTGCAAAAACATGTTGTAATCCTAGAGGTATTGCCTCTCTAAGTTCTGGAACTCCATCAACATCGTACTTGTTCCTATTTACTACTTTTTCTTTTGTCATAATCGTGCCCCTTAATTAATAATATTCAAATTAGAGATTCTAATTCTTTACTGAGCCATTATACTAGAAAATTTAATATAGCAGATTAAAATTCTAAAAAACTACATTAATTTTTCACTATACTCATAATTTTAAACGTGTTTCCAAATTTCTTTTGCTCTTTCACGAGATTTTGCGTGAATTTCTTTTTGGTCCACTTTAACTATAATTTTATCCTTCATCACAAATTCACCATTTATAATTGTATCATTTACAAGTCTTCCTGTAAGACCAAATAGAATATGCCCACCCCAATTGTCTTTGGTAAGTGGAGTATAAGGATTGTAATCAAAAGTTATTATATCGGCATATGCGTCCTTTTTTAAGACTCCAATATCTTTTTTAAAATATTTAGAAAATATTTTAGGATTGTTTTTAAACTGAATATCTAAAGTTTCTCCAAAACCTTTTGTAGGATCACATGCATTGTGGGATAATAAAATATTAGATACTTTCATAGAATCGAACATATCATTAGTATAAGCATCTGTACCCATACCAACAGTAATTCCTTTTTCTAACATTCTCAAAATTGGAGGGCATCCTACTGCATTGTTCATATTTGATTCTGGATTAAATATTACAGGAGTATTGTGTTCTTTTAAAATATCCATTTCTCTTTCATTTATATGCACTCCATGAACAGCAAGAGTATTTTCAGTGATAATACCAAAATCGTCTAATCTTTCAACAACTCTTTTGCCATGTTTTTGTACACTATCCCATTCATCTTCTATACCTTCAGCTACATGAACATGGTATCCATCATATAAACCAGCCATAGCTTCCTGTGCTTTATATAAAGTTTCATCAGAAAGTGTAAAAGATGCATGTAAACCAAACATTGCCTTTAGCATATCGCCGTTATCATCTTTTTTACAAGCTTTTATCCATTCAATATTTTCTTTAATTTCTTTATCTCGAATTTCTTTTCCATCTCTATCTGAAAGCTCATAGCAAAGAGAAGTTCTGATACCTAATTCTTTAGCCGCTTCAGCTAATTTAAATAGAGATCCTTCTACAGAATTGGGCCCAGAGTGGTGATCGACTAAAGTTGTGACCCCATTTTGAATTGATTCCATGTAAGTTGTCATTGCATTTAGTTTTACATCTTCCAATGTCAGAGTTCTATCTAAAGTCCACCACAAATTTTCAAGCACATTGAAAAAATTGTCTGTCGGCTTTGAAGCTGCCATGCCTCTTGCATATGCTGAGTATATATGTGAATGTCCACATATCATACCCGGCATAATCAATCTGTTTTTTACATCAATTATCTCCTCATCAGGATATTTTTTCGTGATTTCTGCTGCATCTCCAATGTCTGCTATTATATTTTCTTTAATATAAATAGCTCCATTTTCATAAAAGCTATTATTTTCGTCGTTTGTAATTATTACGCCATTTGTTAAAATCATGTTTTACTCCTTTATAGTTTCGAAAACATTATTTATTTAAAGCTTCTGTTGGACTAATGTAATGCGGATATTTTTCTTCTAATACTTTTATAAATCTTAATATATCCTCAGACAAATCTTTTTCTATATTTTTAGTTTCTATTATATTTCCGTTTTCTATTCTAACTTTGTAATTTCCATCATCAAGCTTCAAGAAACCAACATTTGTTGAATCTATGAAATCTTCTTCTGTCCAGAAAACAGTAAATTTATCTTTGTATGGATTTCCTGCATGTGGACAAAATACTCCACAGTTACCACACTCATTACACATTCCATCTAAATGTATAATTTGATGTAGATTATCGTATCCATCTACTTCTATATATACATTGGCTCTATTAGGGCAAACTTCTGTACAAATTTCACATATTTGATCGCATTTTAAGCATCTTTCGCCTTCTTGTGAACCTTCTTTTTTCTCTACAAGTATTCCTCTTTTTTCATATAATTTTTTACTTTCTTCTTTAACTTCAAATTTTTTGAAATCATTGCCTAGATTTTCTTTTTTTAGAATATCCAGTGCTACAGTTTTAGCATCTCCCATTGCTTGTACAATTGTAGATGCTCCACTTTTACAATCTCCAATTATATATACATTTTCTATATTACTTTCTAGAGTTTTTAAAAGTTTGGGCCTATTTTTGTCGTCTAAATTTATGCCATTTTCTTCAAATTTCGAAGTATCTACTCTTGCCCCAGTTGCCCCAATGACACTGTCAAATTCGAGAATAAGTTCTTCACCAGTTGGCACCACTGCTCTTCTGCCAGAATTATCAAAATCACCAAGTTTCATCTTGTTACATTTTAAAATTTTTCCATCATATTCCACTGGTGCAACTAATTCTAAAATTTTATGCCCTTCATTTTTGACATCTTCTACTTCTTCTTGAGTTGCAGGCATATATGCTTCAGTCCTTCTATAAACCAAAACAACTTCTTCTACTCCATTTTGTCTTGCAGCTGCTCTTGTACAGTCCATTGCAACATCGCCTGCTCCAACTACTGCAACCTTTTTGCCAAGTGGCGATTTTTGCTCCATTCTTACATACCACAAGAAATCTAGAGCATCTATTATATTCTCGCTGCCTTTTTCTACTGGAGATATTCCTTCTTTCCAAGCTCCAGTGGCAACAATTATATAGTCAAACTCTTTCTTTAAATCTTCATATTTTTCAGTTACTTCATGATTAAATTCAAATTTAACACCTTGTTTAACTGCAATATTATAATCTCTTTCAATTTCCTCATCTGATATTCTAAATTCAGGGATTATATGACTGACTATTCCATAAGGTTTAGCTAATTTTTCATATACAGTAACATCTACACCATTTCTTCTAAGATAAGATGCTGCAGCAATTCCACCAGGACCTGCTCCAATAACAAGAACTTTTTTATCAGATTTAATTTCTGTCTCTTTTATAGTTTCAATAAATTTATCTTGTGCATTTTCAGCAGCTATAAGCTTCATGTCCCTAATTTGCATTGTCTTTTCATAATCAACTCTTGTACAGTGATCTTGACAATAATGTGCACAAAGCTCACCCAAAATAGTAGGTGCAGTGTTGTCATTTGCAATAACTTCAAAGGCCTTGTCATATTCTTTTTGTTGAACTAATTTTAAATACTCTGGAACTTGTTGATTAATTGGACAGCCACCATCTTTACAAGGAGCCTTATAACAATCAACTAAAGGAAGCAGAGAGTCTGTTTTTCTTGATTTAACTTTTTCTCTATATAATTTATTATTTTTCCAATCATTTATTATTTTATCGCGAAGCTTTGTAATTTTATAAACATCAACACCAGTATATTCTCTATCTAAAAGATTTTCAGTTTCTTTTGCCAGTTGATTAAATCTCTTGTAGCCGCCTGGTTTTAAAATAGTTGTTGCTACGGTTATAGGTTGACCAATAGCTTCAAAGATTTCTTTTATATTTCCTGCATCAGCACCACCAGAATAAGAAATAGGAAGTTTTCCTTCGAATTTAGTTGATAACATTGCTGCCATTGAAAGTGTTAGAGGAAGTAGTGCTCTACCAGACATATACATTTCTTCTGATGGCAGTTCATTTCTTTTAACATCAACTGGGAATGTATTTGTGAGTTTTACTCCAAAAGCTAGATTTTTTTCTTCTCCAAGTTGCATAAGTTTTTCAATCATAACAATAGCATCTTCATATTGTAAGTCATTTTTAAAATGATGATCAGTAAAAGAAATATAGTCAAAGCCCATACCATCTAAAGTTTTACGAGCATATTCGTAACCTAACATTGTAGGATTACATTTAATAAATGTATTTATTTTCTTTTCTGTCAAAAGATATGTTGCTATTGCTTCAATCTCGTGAGCAGGACAACCATGTAATGTAGATAATGTTATTGATGTACAAATCTCTGGACTAATACTGTCCAAATCTTCTAAATTAAATTTATCAAATAAATTTATATTTTCTTTTAGATACTCTCTACACTCTTTGTAAATTTCAGTATTTTTTGCATTTTTAAGTCCTTCAATATAGTTGTCAATCTTTTCAGATTTTATACCTTCTAAGTCATATCCACAAGACATATTGTATGCAAAATCTTTCTCATCAGAAATGCCAAATTCCTTAGCGAGAACTTGTATAAGAAAATATGCCTTAATATATTCCGAAAACGCTTCTGGAACTGTAAGTTCTGTTGACCACTCACAGTTATAACACTCATCTTCTGCAAAAATACAAGGTCTAGCAACAGCTTTTTGAATCTCTTCTCCGTCCATTATTTGAACAGTTTTTAGTTCAATAAATCTTGAACCTGCCAAATATGATACTAAAATATTTTGTGCAAGTTGTGAATGTGGTCCAGCAGCAGGCCCCACACAAGAAGAAATTTCATCTCCAAATATAGTTTTTAACTTAGTATTAGCCTCATTTTTGTAAAAAGAATCTTTTCTAAGCCCAAAAACTTTTTCTTCATTTTTATATTCCTTTAAAGCCCAATTGACTAATTCACTAAAGGGCAGCGGTCTCATAAATTCACTCATTTTTAACCTCCCGTTCAATTGAAATAATAAAATTTTACATTCAAAATATACAATAAAATACAATTTTTATCTAAAACTGTATATTAAAATATTATAATCTTTTTAAAACAATTACAATTTATTTCTTTAAAAATTTTGCAAAAACTAAATCTAAAAATAAATATACTTAGGTGTTCAAAGGATTTGTAGTAGGTATAACGATTTCAAAAAATATTAAAAAAATTTATCTACTTGTTTTTTAAGTTTAGATAATTTTCATTTTACCAATCTATTTATAATATAGATAAAAATTAAATTGAAATATCATACTTTGATATATGGATTTACCACTTTAGTTTATTTTAAAGTGGCAATCCTATATTTTATAAATGAAATAAATTACTTTTAGCTTTCAAATAAAATGTAATTAAATAATTTACTTAATCTTAATGATTATTTTATCCAAGTACCTGTTTTCCCAGCCAAAGCTTCGTCAGCACTCTCTAATGAAGTTATTAAAGCTTTCCTTTCAGGTTTTGATTTTACAAAGCTCATTGCAGCTTCAACTTTAGGTAACATAGAACCAGGTGCAAAATGCCCTTCTTCTATATATGTTTGGCACTCATCTATAGTCATTTCACTGAGCCATTTTTCATTTTCTTTACCAAAATTTATTGCTACTTTTTCAACTGCAGTAAGTATTACAAGTACATCCGCATCCATTAATTCTGCCATTTTTGCACATGAAAAGTCTTTATCTATTACAGCAGCAACACCTATATATTCTCCATTTTCTTCAACTACAGGTATGCCACCCCCACCACATGCAATGATGACATTTCTTGCATCATACAAATCTTTAAGTGATTCTTTTTCTACTATATCAATAGGTTTTGGAGAAGCGACAACTCTTCTGTAGCCTCTTCCTGCATCTTCTTTAAATTCATAATTTGATTCTTTTGAAATTTTTTCAGCTTCTTCTTTTGTATAAAAAGCTCCTATTGGTTTAGTTGGATTTTCAAAAGCTCGGTCATTTTTATCTACTAAAACTTGAGTTATAATTGTAACTACAGGAACATCTCTATTTATTTGTTTAAATTCGTGCCTAATTGCATTTTGTAGATGGTAACCAATATAACCTTGACTCATTGCACCACATTCTGGAAAAGGCATTTTAGGAATTGAATCATCAACTTTATGTCCTTTTTCCATGGCCAAATTTATCATTCCAACTTGTGGTCCATTGCCATGACCAACAATAATCTTGTTGCCACTTTCTACTAAACTCACTAAACTTTTCGCAGTTTTTTTGACTGCTATTTTTTGCTCTTCAGGTGAATTACCAAGAGCGTTTCCACCTAGAGCTATCACTATTTTATATCCCATATGCGTCTCCTAAAAAATATAAGAGAGGGGTTTGTAACCCCTTCTTTATATGAATTTTTAATTATTTTGTATATTCTAATGGAAGCACGGCATAAGTTGCAGCACAAGTAACTAAGTCTTGTTTGAAAGTCACTTCATTAGGTGCGTGTGCTTGATCTTCTGCTCCTGGTCCAAATCCAATTACAGGAATATTATGTCTTCCCATAATAGCAACTCCATTTGTAGAGAATGTCCATTTGTCTGTTAGAGGAAGTTTACTTCTCTTTTCAATTTCTTTTTCAATATTTGGAGCAATTCTCTTTTCTCCATAAAGGCCTATATATGCTCTTTCTAAAGCTTTAGTAACTTCGTGGTCTTCAGGTATAACCCAAGTTGGGAAATATGCTTCTTGTTCGTAGCTAAGTCCTGTCCAAGATGGTCTTGCATAATTATACATTGTAACTTTTGCACCATACTTCTTAGCTGATGGCAAGTTTTCTATTTCTTTGATACAAGACTCCCAAGTTTCACCAGCTGTCATTCTTCTGTCTAGTGATATAGCACAAGAGTCTGCAACTGCACATCTTGATGGTGAAGTATAGAAAATTTGAGATGTTGTTACTGTACCTCTTCCAAGGAAGTTAGCTTCTTTATATTCTGGATTATATTTTTCGTCAAGCATTTTAACTAAACCTTTTATTTCAACTGAGTCATCAGCTGGATTTTCGTTTAGTTGTTCGATTTCATTAAGTATTTTTGCCATTTTATAAATAGCATTATCTCCACGTTCAGGTGCAGAACCATGACAAGAAACCCCTTGTACTTCTACTTTCATTTCCATACGGCCTCTTTGACCTCTGTAAATACCACCATCAGTTGGCTCAGTAGAAACTACAAAATCAGGTTTAATATTTTCTTTTTCAATCATGTATAGCCAGCAGTTGCCGTCACAATCTTCTTCTTGAACTGTACCTGTAACAAGAACTCTAAATTTATCATTCAAGAAACCTAAATCTTTCATTATTTTGGCACCATAAACAGCAGATACTATACCACCTAATTGGTCAGAACCACCACGTCCGCCAATTACATTTTCGTCCTCGTATCCTTTATATGGATCAAAATCCCAGTTATCGATATTTCCGATACCTACTGTATCAATATGTGCGTCAAATCCAATTTGAACCTTTCCTGTTCCCATTTCTCCAAGTACATTGCCTTGTCCATCAATCCAAGCTTTATTGAATCCAACTTTTTCCATCTCTTCTTTGATTCTTTTTGCCTTGTCTCCTTCTTCGCAAGATTCTCCTTTTAATAAAATCAAATCTCTTAAAAAAGCATTCATATCTTTTGAATATTTTTGGGCTGTTTCTTTAACTAAATCGTAATTGATTTCTGTCATTGTTTTTCTCCTTCTTTCAGTAATTCAAATAAGTAATGAGGCAAATCTAAAATACGCTAATAAATAACTAAAATATTATTAAATAATTTATTTAGATTTGCCAAAAATTCAATTATTAATCTTCTTTATCTTTAAGTCTTTCTTTACCTTCGTCTAAGAGTTTATTTAATGTTTCTACAGGATTTTTAACTTTTTGTAAGAAAATCATAGCTGCTATAATATATGGTTTAAAGCTTGCTTCTTTATATAGAGGCACTCTATATCTATCAAAAACTGATGCATCAACTTCACCATGTTCACATGAAACTCCAGTTATATCAGCTGGAAGGCAGTGCATATAAAGAGCTTTACCATCTTTAGTTGTTTTCATGAGTTCTTCAGTAGCAGCCCAGTCCATATGTTGTTTATTTTGTTCAAGTAGTCTTTGTTCTAGTTCATCGATGCCTTTTTGATCTCCCTTGCCATAAAGTTCAGTTCTTTCTTCCATAGCTGCAAATGGAGCCCAACTTTTTGGATAAACTATATCTGCATCTTTAAAAGCTTCTTCCATTGAATTTGTCTTTGTGAAGCTTCCACCAAATTTTTCTGCATTTTCTTTAGCAATTTCTTCAACTTCTGGCATAATTTCATATCCTTCTGGGTGAGCAAGAACTACATCCATGCCAAATCTAGTAAACAAACCTGAAATACCTTGAGGCACTGAAAGTGGTTTGCCATATGATGGAGAATATGCCCAAGTCATGGCAACTTTTTTACCTTTTAAGTTTTCAACTCCGCCGAATTCGTGAATTACATGTAGTAAATCTGCCATAGCTTGAGTTGGGTGGTCTATATCACATTGAAGATTTACAAGTGTAGGTCTTTGTTCTAGAACTCCGTCTTCGTATCCTTCTTTTACATATTCAGCAAAGTCTTTCATATATTTATGTCCTTTGCCAATATACATATCATCTCTAATTCCAATTACATCCGCCATAAATGAAATCATATTTGCAGTTTCTTTAACAGTTTCACCATGGGCAACTTGTGATTTCTTTTCATCTAAATCTTGAACTTCAAGTCCTAGTAAATTTGAAGCAGATGCGTAAGAAAATCTTGTTCTTGTAGAGTTATCTCTGAAAAGAGAAATAGCAAGACCAGAGTCAAAAATTTTAGTAGAAATATTTTTCTCTCTCATTGCTCTTAATGTATCAGCAACTGTAAAAATAGCATCTAATTCTTCACCTGTTTTGTCCCAAGTGTGAAAGAAGTCTTCTTGATATAGATTTTTGTAATCTAAACCTTCTAGTTTTTTAAGTAAATCTTTAATTTGATCTGTCATGTTTTTCTCCTTTTTATCTCATTATTTTATAATTATAATTTTCTTTATTAGTATAATATCCATCCCAAACAACGCTTCTATAATGTGCAAAGTCGGTATCGCCTTCAGTACTAAAAAGTAGTACTACTGAATTTTCATCTAGTTTTAGCTTTTCTTTTATGTCTTTTAAATCTTCTCTTTGTAAGATTTCACTTAGTGCTCCCATAGTAGCTGCACCTGACTCACCTGAAATTATTCTTTGGTCATCTTTTAAAGGATTACCTAATATTCTCATCCCGCGAGCGGCAGAATTATCTGGAACTGACAAAAATGCGTCTGCATAAGAATTGAGAACTGGCCAACCAACTGTCACAGGTTCACCACATGCAAGCCCTGCCATAATTGTGTTCATTTCTCCAGTTACATTGTGGATTTTGCCATCATTTGCCTCAGCTGTAATAAAATTACAATTAGCTTTTTCAGGTTCTACAACTGTAATAAATGGTTTGTTCTCGCCTTGTAATATAGAACTGAAATAACCAGTTACACCTGTTGCAAAAGAACCAACTCCTGCTTGAACAAAAATATGTGTAACTTTTTCGCCCAATTCTTCTAGTTGATCTTCCGCTTCTTTAGCTAAAGTTGAATAACCTTGGATAATCCATGTAGGAATTTCCTCATAACCTTCCCACGCAGTATCTTGAACCATTATCCACCCTTTTTCTTCGGCATATTTATTTGCAAGTCTTACACATTCATCATAGTTTAAACCATTCATGATGTCGCACTTTGCACCTAATGCTCTAATGTTATCTCTTCTTTCAAGAGCAGATCCACTTGGCATTATTACCACACTTTTTTGATTTAATTTATTTGCAGCCCAAGCCACACCTCTGCCATGATTGCCATCTGTAGCAGTTACAAATGTCAAATCACCAAGCTTATCTTTTACTTCTTGAGAGGTTAATTTATCAAAAGGCAAATCGTCAATGTCCATATCCAGTTTATTTGCTATGTATTTTCCTATAGCATATGAACCTCCCAATACTTTAAAGGCATTGAGACCAAACCTGTAAGACTCATCTTTAACAAATATATTTTTTACGCCAAACATTTTAGAAAGATTTTCTAATTGTACAAGTGGCGTCACTTTATACTGCGGAAAACTTGCATGAAATTTTTGAGCTTTACTTGTCACATCTTGATTTATAAAACTAAGATCTGCTTTTTCATTTTCCATAGTATTATTAAGTACTATTTTATAACTCTCTTCCATTTCGAACTCCTTTCCCAAACTAATAGCATTCTTTTAGATTTATTGTAACATATTACTAAAATAATCTAAAGACCTTTTCCAAAATTTTACACGTAAATCCTTTTATATTTACATCTTTAAAATAATTTTAATTGTATTGCAATTATTATCATTATGATTTTGTGTGATATAATAAATATTAGACATATTAATTTAAAAGGAGACACAAATGGATAATTTAGAATTAGAAGTATGTGGCGGTTGTAATGCAAAGATTCCTGCTGGTTCTTTAGATAAAATTCTAGAATCAATCCCAAATTATAAGAGAGATGATATTGTAGTTGGTTACGATACCAAAGATGACAGTGCCGTGATAAAAGTTGACGAGAAAACTGGTATTATTACTACTCTTGATTTTTTCCCTCCAATGGTCGCAAATCCTTATATTTTTGGACAAATAGCAGCAGCAAACGCTTTAAGTGATGTTTATGCCATGGGTGCTGATCCAATATGTGCATTAAATATAGTTGCTTTCCCCGAAGAGGGCAATATAGAATTACTAGAAAAAGTACTTCAGGGTGGTGCAGATAAAGTAACAGAAGCTAAAGCAAGCCTAGTTGGTGGGCACTCTATACATGATCCAAAGATAAAATATGGACTGACTGTTATAGGAAAAGGAGATTTGCAAAAAATTTGGAAGAATAACACTCCCAAAGTCCATGACAAATTAATTTTGACAAAGCCACTTGGAGTTACACTTATAACTAATGCCTACTCCGTGAATATTGTTGGAAAAGAAGAATATGACTTTGCTCTAAATTACATGACAAAGCTCAATAAATACGCTAAAGATATTTTAGTAAAATATAATGTATCAAGCGCAACAGATGTAACAGGATTTGGATTATTGGGTCATCTAGGTGAGATGGTTGATGAAAACTACACTGCAATTTTAAATTCAGATGATATTCCATTACTAAAAGGAGCAAAAACTGCCGCCAATGAATTTGTGTTCACCAAAGGCGGTCAAAGAAACAGATTGTTTATGCAGGATAGAGTAGAATTTCAAGTTGACGACTTCGCTCTTGAAGAAATTCTCTACGATCCGCAAACTTCTGGTGGCCTATTAGTTTCAATTGACAGCAATGATGCAGATAAAGCTTTATCAGAATTAAACGAAAATGGAATAGAAGCTGCCATTATTGGAGAAATATATAATAAGTTCGACAAAAGTATTTTTATAGTTTGAGAAAGGATAATATTATGAAACAAGTTGATGCAAGAGGAATAGAATGCCCAATGCCAGTTATAATGGCAAAAAGAGTAATAAATGAAGGCGAAAATGAATTTAGTGTACTAGTTAATGAACAAATAGCCGTTGATAATTTAAATAAAATGGCAAAGCAAATGAACTATGAAACAGAAGTCATAGAAATTTCAGATACTGAATTTGAACTTAAATTTAAAAAATCAGAAGCTAAAAACGAAAATGTAAAAACTAATTTAGAAAATAATGATAATTATATAGTAGTTTTTGATGCCGATAAAATTGGTGAAGGCGATGAAGATTTTAGCAAAAAGCTCATTGAAAGTTTTATAGTTGCACTAACTGAACAAGAAAAGTACCCCGAATATGTAATCTGTTACAACAAGGGAGTATATCTCACTACAGTAAGACAAAACACTATTGAAGATTTTAAAAAGTTAGAACAAAGTGGAGTTAAAATATTATCTTGCGGCCTATGTTTAGATAATTATTGTCTAAAAGAAAATCTTAAAGTAGGAAAAATCACAAATATGTATGAGATAGTGTCACTTATGACTACAAATAGAGTTGTAAGACCTTAATTATGGAATATGTTCTCTATACTTTTGAAAGTTCATCAGAAGCAATGCGCTCAGAGATGGCACTAGAGAGTTTTAAAATAAAAGCAAGGCTTGTACCTCTGCTACCAGAAATTGATGCCGGTTGTGGATTAGCACTGCGTTTCGAGAAAAAATATTACAAAGAAGTTGAAGAGATATTTAAAAAAGAAAATTTAAATTTCTCACAAAGATATATTTTAGTGTATGAAGAAGGTCACAGAAAGGCAAAGGTGTGTGTTTATGATTTATCTTGACAATGCCGCTACAACTATTGATAAAGATGAGTCAGTGACAAGAGCTATTTCAAATTCATTGATGTCGAAAAAATACGGAAATCCATCAAGAGGCTCCTATGAAATAAGCACAAATTCGCTCAAAAAACTTATGGAAATAAGAATGACTATAGCAAATTTTTTTGGTACTAATAATCCTTTAAAAGTTGTACTCACACCCAATATAACTTTCGCCCTTAATTTTATCATAAAGTCTATATTAAAAGAAAATGACCATGTGATAACAAGTATAACCGAACACAACTCTGTTTTGAGACCTTTATATGAATTTGAAAATAGAGGTGGCGAAATATCTTTTATAGATATTGACGATGAATTCAACCTAAAACTCACAGAAATCGAAAAATATATCAAGGAAAATACAAAAGCTATTATAATAACTGCCGCTAGCAATGTATCTGGTAATGTTACAGACTTAGAAAAAGTTTATGAAATTTGTAAAAAACACTCTCTAAAACTTATAATAGATGGAGCACAAATAGCTGGCACAGTTGAATTTAGCCTAAAGAATTTTGACAACACAATATTTGCCTTCACTGGACATAAAGGGCTACATGGTCCTGGTGGAACTGGGGGATTTATAGTAAAAGGGGACTTTGATTTTAATCAAGTATTTGCCGGAGGATCTGGTTTCGATTCATTTTCTAAAACTCAGCCCCAAAAACTACCCGAACTTTTCGAACCCGGCACCTCAAATATTCACTCTTTTATTGGACTTGAAGCCGCCATTAAAAATATCGAAAAAAATAAACCCTTTGATAGACTAGATTACTTGACCAGACTATTATATAAAGAGCTTAAAAAAAATAAAAACCTCGAGTTTTATACATTTTTAAAAAATAAAAATAGCCCAATAGTATCTTTTAATATTGAAGGAATAGACGCCAATACAGTTGGTCAAATATTAGATGAAGAGTATGGAGTTTGCAGTAGAAGTGGAGCACACTGTGCCCCTCTATTTCATAAGAGAGTAAATACAGAAAAACGAGGAATATTAAGACTCAGCCTTTCACACTACAATACAGAAGAAGAAATATATAAAGTAGCAAAGGCTGTTAATGAAATAGCAAATAGTAGATAATAAAAAATTAGGATGTCGCTCTATAAAGTAACATCCTAATTTTTTATTGTATTTAGAATTTTTATAGTTCTAATACAAAAGTTACATTAATAATTAAGTTAAATAATATTAATAAGCTCATTCATTATATGTTTTATAAAGATTTTATTAAATTTCAATCTTATTAAAGAAAAAATAAAAAGCTTGAAGAAATATAAAGAATAATTTTCAATTACTACAAAATAATAATATCATCTGCGGCATTTTTCAATTCTTCACTTATACTATGTGTAACCATAATTACTGTTAATTCTTTGTTCTTAAATAGCATATTTTCAATTACAGACGCTGTCTTTCTATCTATATTGGAAGTACCTTCATCAATAAGAAAAATTTTTTTATCTTGATACAGAGCTCTAGCTATTCCAATCCTTTGTATTTCTCCTCCTGATAATTTAAAATTGTTTAAATCAAGCAATGTATTCTCTCCCTCTTCCAATCTTCTAATTACAGAATCTAAATCTACACTCTTAACTATATAATTAAAAATTTCAGGGTCATATTTTTTATTTAAAATAATATTTTCTTTAATTGTAGCATTAAAAATATAAGTATGTTGAGATACATAAGCAGTATTTTTGCTAATATTATATTTACTATATGGGATATCATCGCACTGAATGCACCCACAATAATTTTTATACCTCCCCGCCAGTATATTTAAAAGAGTAGTTTTACCCACACCACTCTTGCCAGTGAGTATATATTTTTTATTTTTTTTGAAAGTGATATTCGGAAAATTAATTATTCTATTTCCATAACTGTACTTTAAACCTTTTATTTGTATTCTATTTTCAAAAATTAAGTTATCTATCTTATTTATATTTATTATTTTATCTTCTTCATAGTGACTCAATAATGATTTTGTCGTAAAAAAACTTGTATATTTTTCTCCGAATTCTTGAATTGAATTAAGTAATTGCCCCGATAAACTCATAACAGAAATTATTACTCCAAAAGATACAATGCCATTCAATGCTAAGTAACCCGTGGAAATTAAAATAATTATTTGTCCAATTATATTTAATAAATTTATAGAAAAATTTGATATAGTAATTTGTTTTGTTAAATATATTTTACTATCTGCAACACTTTTGGATTCTTTTAAAGTTACATTATCGAGCAGGGACATGGCATTACAATCGTATAAAAACTTTATCCCATTAATCCAATTGAACATTTGTTTCTGCATGTTTTCTAATTTTTTAGACATCAACATTGTTGAATTTGAAATTTTTTGCTCAAATAATTTGGGTACTTTTAACATAGCTAGACTAATAATAAAAGATATTAGAAAAATTAAAATATTAAAAGATAGCAATGCAATAGTAACAAATACTAAATTACTAATAATATATATAGATGATAAAATCCTACTGATTCCTTCTTCAATTAAAGAAATATCATTTGTTACCATATTAACAAACTTAGAATATTTAAAATCATCATCCATGATATATATATCATTTTTTAAATTATTTATAGTCCTTAATCTTAAAAATTCCATTAATTTTTGAATATACTTCTGCTCTAAAACATTGAATATTGAACTACATACTATCGCCATTAGCCAAGACAAACCAGTAAGCAAAATAAATAAATAAAAAATATTCAGATCTTTGTTTATCATATAATCTACACTTTTAGCCAATAAGATTGCAGCTAAAGTATTAAATGCAGGAGAAAATACATTTAAAGAAACTAATATAATTAATAATTTAAATTCCTGTTTTAATAAATTAATAATTCTCAATTTGAGTACTCCTTAAATTATATTATTCCTCAATTTATTTTCATTAGTGTAATATATGGCTGATACAAAAGAAATAACAACAACTAAAATAATAAAAATAGTATTGATGTATAAAAATAATCTATATGGTAAGTCAGCTGCAATACTTATCTCGTTCAAAGAAAATTCTTTTTTAAACTTTATCAACATTGTAAAGAGAATTCCAAAAATCATCACATCCGCCGAAATTAGAACAATTAACGATTCAAGCATAGTTTCAATAATCATTTCTGTTCTACTAAAGCCCATTCTAAATAAAGTACTAAATTCTTGTTGTTTTGATTTCACTAACTCTATTATATTTTGTATTATGACAATAGTTGCAAGTAATAAACAAGGCATTAACATGAAAACTATAGTATCAAACTCGTGCAATGAAAATTTTTTTAGTCTCATATTTATATCTTCATCGCCACTACAAATTTTTAAATTATCCGATAATTTATTAATTTTATATTGTAAATCATTTTTATTCATTGTATCATTCATTAAAAATAATTTCTCATTCATCTTATCTAAACCATGCTTATATTTATTCGTTGAATAATCTAAATATATTTTAGGAAGTAAAAGATACGGTACTGACTCAAACACTGCTACTATTTTGTATTCTTTTTGTTCTCCATCATAATAAGTAATATTTATTGTGTCATTTAGATTATAATCATTACTTGCACCAATATTATTTCCCGAGATTTTATTGATGTCACCTTCAATTAAATCTAAATTAATCATTAAGCTTTCTTGATTAATAAAATTCACACCTACAAAACCATTTTTATCAATGGCATCATAGTAAGCCAATGGATTAGTTATAACTAATTTGTTAGTACCTTCAATATCTCTTAAATCCTCAATAACTTTTGCACTCATATCTTGATCTTCAGAAATTACAGCATAAACATTATCACCCATTTTTTTATTCTGTTCTCTATATTCCATATTCATACGCACTACACTTGTTTCCGAAAATAAAGTAAAAATACATGGAACTAAAATTCCTATAAATATAGGAATAGCTAAAGATAAATTCTTTTTAGAATTTTTAATTAATTGCCCTTTACAATACAACCTCATTCCTTCATTAAATAAATTTAAAGGTAAGGATATGAAATACGCAATCAAAGGTATAAAAATCGGTGAAATTGTTAAGACAAAAAGGACAGCTATAAGTCCAACCAGTTGGATATCTACAATTGTTCCAGTTTCTGTTGGCTTTATAAAAGTAAAATACAAAAATGCAATTAACAACAATATTCCTATTATCAATCTAACAAAAATCATCTTAACATTTATTTTTTGACCACTATTTCTATTCATATTAAAAAGAACAACGGGTTTAAGGGATAATATTTTAAATATAGAAATAGAAGTACAAATTAATATCATTACTATTAATGTCAAGGCAGTTAATAATATAGAATAAGGTGTTAATTTTATATTAATATATTCAATATAGGGTAAAATAGGTTTTGCTATAAAATAATAAAAATAATATACATATTTGTTAATTAAATAAACAGAAAAAAATAATCCTAATACCAACGCAGCAAACCCAATTACTAAAAATCTAATATATAAAATTATTACTATTTCAAAAGAATTAATTCCATTAAGTTTTAAGAGTGCCCAATCATCTCTCTCTTGTTTAATTGAAAAAGATATAATAGCTTTTAATAAAAAGAAAGAGAAAAATATAATTAACTTTAATTGTAAATCTGCGCCATTTAAAACATCATTAAGTAAGATATTATTTGCTTTACCATTAAATATTGAAAAAATAACTCCATTATTCGGATCAGAAGTCTCTCTAAACCATATAAATGCAACACTCATCAATATAGTTATCAATATCATAGATAAAAATATCCATGTTGTCATGAGTTTATTTTTTTTAGACAATCCTAAAGCCAATTTAGTTTTCATATTTATCTTCCTTAAATGTTGTTTTTGTCTTCTTTAAGACCTCTATAATTTCATCAATCGAAGGTCTCTCTAATTCTGTTTCTATTTTTCCATCAAATAAAAATACCACCCTATCCATTTGCGATGCTATAAACGGATCATGAGTAACTAATACAATGCTTGTACCAATTTCTCTCAACTTTTTTAATTCTGATATAACATTTCTAGAAGATTCCATATCTAAAGCTCCTGTTGGTTCGTCAGCAAAAATAATATTAGGTTCAGTTACCAACGCTCTAGCAATAGCAACTCTTTGTCTTTGTCCACCTGATAAATTCTCAGGATATTCATTTATCTTGGACAAAATACTTAGAGAACTTAAGATTTCATTTAACTTAATATTATCTATCTTAATCTTATTTAATTTTAATTTAAAAAGAATATTATCTTTTACTGTAAGTACTGGAATCAAATTTATATCTTGAAAAATAAAATCAAATTCCTTTCTATACAATTTGTTTAGTTTATAAAAAGACATTTTTGTTATGTCTTTATCATTATAAAGTACCTCGCCAGCTTTACTTTTTAACATACCACAAAGACAATACAATAAGGTAGATTTACCAGAACCAGAAGGCCCCATGATAGCAAGTCTATCAGTTTTATGAATATCAATATTAATATTATTCAATATATTTTCTTTACTATTATATGAATGATATAAATTTTTTGCTGTTAATATTTTTTCCACATATAACCCCCATCTCTATTAAACTAATTATATATAAAATTATAATTAAAATAAAAAGGCAATCTCTTAATAATTAGAACAAGAAATTGCCTTTTTAATTAGACAACTACGAAATATATATCATAAATTAAATATACTTCATATTCCCATCAAATCTAGTGACAAGCAATACTAATTGAACTTTTTGTGTGACAACTATTACTTTGAGTAGATTTTCTTGTTACAACTTTACTTTCTGTAGCTTCCATTTTTTGTAATTCAAGTACTTTTTTTGACATAATTAACACCCCCTAATATATATTTTAACTTTTAACCACTAAAACTTTATTTCAAATTAAAAAGTATAGTAGCAAAAGTTACTAGCATTTTATATTATTTCAAACAAGTTATTCTTTTTGTCATTGAGAAGTTCTTTTAAAACAAGAAGTAACCCAGCTCTACCCGAAAAAATATCTTCTGAGTATTTATAGGAAAATTCTCCTGGGACGTATATATTATCACCATCTGTAACTAAATAAATGTTTAAAATATCTACCAAGTTATTAATATCCTCAGAGCTATTTTTACATTGGGCAGCAATGTACAATATACCTAAAGCTCCTCTGAACAAACCAATATTATAAAAATTACTTGATTTTATTATTTTAATTATCTCTTCTAATTGAGAATTAAAATCGTTAATCCCAATGCTTTTAAACTTCAGAATTACTAATGCTAATCCAGCACTACCTCCAAGTAAGTAGGGAGATAATATTCCATTGTTATCTACATATAATCCATCTTTGCCATCATACTTACATTTGGATAAATCGTAATTTATGCACTTTTTAGCATAATCTAACAAATAATCTAATTTATTAATCTTATATAACTCTAATAAATAATATGCTACTCCTGCCCATCCAGTCATAATACCTACTTTACCAAAGTCTTCAAAAGGGTAGTTAATGTCAAACTTATCCTTATATAACTTAATTAAATAATCTGCTATTTCTAACGACTTATTAAAATAAACTTCTTTTTTTGTTCTTTTATAATATCTGACTAAACTAAACCCGATACCTGAATATCCAGAAAGCATAGAAATATCTTGTAATTTTTCTAAATCATCTAAATTGAGTAAAATATCTTCAAATATTGAGTCAGCTTGTTGAGTAAAACCCAGTTCATAAAGGATCATACCTATGCCACTTTTCCCTGTGAAAAATCCAAGATCTCTATTCATAGAAAAATTCGAATGTTTTAATATCCACTCATCCCATTCATTAGGTATATCTATAAATTTTGAAAGTGCATAAATACAACCATATATACCAGTTAAATAATTATATCTGCCTAATTCATATTCAAACTGTCTTATATCTCCTTTTAATGGACGCAATTCATTAAAATCTAAGTTTTTCAGTGCAGTTTTTACAATCTTTTTACTAAAATCTTCTATATTTTCTATATTAATCAAATTATTTCCATCTAAAGTACATATTTGATATTTTTCATAATTATTTTTCTCTAATATTAAATTACATTTATCAATAAAATCACTTATAAAATTTGTGGCGGTTTGACCAAAAATTTTTTTAATATGCCTAATATATTTTGGGATAACACTAGAATTTAAAGAATGCACTGGTCCTATTGGTAAAAAAATATATAACAATATATTTATTAAAGAATGCCAGTCATTTTCTTCAACTGTAGACAAATTATCTTTTAAAAATCCTGGAGTTCCCAAACTTAGTTTTTGTTTTGACTTAACATATTTAGATGCCTCAAAGTCAATAAGTTTGATGTTTAAACTTTTATCAACCATTATATTATTAGGTTGTAAGTCACCTATAGCTAAACCATTATTATGTATTGTTGATATTACATCAATCATATTAGTCATTATTTTTTTTACTTTTAATAAATAATCATTTCGGTTATTATTATTTTTTATAAATGGAAAATTAGATGCTGTCCAATCTGTAAGTGGGACTCCTTCAATATATTCTTCCACAAGAAAATTACTTTCCCACTCAGTAAATATGTCAAAAACATTAACTACTTCTTTTACTCTTGACAATTTTTTTAACGTAATATATTCATTATTTATCCTTGTAAATGCATCTTCATTATTTCTATCCCAACCAGCATTTAATCTTCCTTCTTTTAATATATATTCTTTTTTATCTTTTATACCTAAAGCTTTATAAACTCCACCTCCATTACTAAAATGTATTGCTTTTACAATATTATAATCATCCAATTTACTTCCTGAATCGTTGAGTTCATATTTTTTGGTAATTTGCTTTATTAACTCTGGTTCTTCTATACCTTCCGGGATTTTATAATATGGAGATCTATCATCAACAACCAAGTCGCCTTTTCCATTCTTTATGTAAGAATTATAATTATCGCCATCTTTTCTTATCTCCTTAAAACCACCATATCTAAAATAAACGTTCCCATCTTTCCATCTTTTATCTGTTAAAATATATGGTCCATTCTCAAAATATTTTAGCTCTTGATGTAAAATTTCCAATAAATACACAAACTTATTCACATTAGTGGGATATATAGTTATAAATTTTCCAGAAGATCCTCTATCGGCATATTTAGTATTTTTTTTAGATAACTCTAAATCATCTTTAACATATTTAAAAGTAACTTCTTCTTTAAGGCATACTTTTGAAACTTTGTCTAATAACAACTGAGCATCCTTTAAATTCGATGAAATATGAATCTTCCAGCCTTGATTAGGTAATTCTTGACCAATTAAGCTTTTTTGAACCCAATGTCCGTCCTCACTAACACTCGTTTCCCAAGTGTCGTTTGAAAATTCTTCTACTTTATAACAATCTTTTATTCTTGATAATTTAACAAAATAATCATAGCCATCATACATATAATCCAAATACCTTAAATCCATCATTTTAAATTATTCCCCTTTAATGAAAATCAGACTATCAAATTTTAATTAATCAATACTTTACTACGTTTTAAATTTATAAAATATCTTTCTTCTATAAATCTTATTTACATAACAAGAATATAATATATTTTTTGAAAAAGTTAAATATATTACTGTATTTTTATATTTTAAAACTATCCACACATAATATCACTTTATTAGAATTTTTAAATTCAAAATTAAAAATAAATAATACAATTTAATTCCTTATACCTGTAATTCACTGCGAGTGTATCATACATATTTTGATAAATCAAATTTTTAAATAGAATCTTGGTAAACTACACGTAAACTCTTAGTAAAGTCTAGCATTCTAAACATTATATAATTCTTAAAATGATAAAATTATAAAGACAGATACAATATTTTAGAAGATTATAAGGACAGATGGAATCTTTACAGATACAATATTTTTTATAATTTTATCAACAACATTAATTATTAAAGAGAAAAGCAAAGATATTGCTAAAATTATCCCAATTATAATTATAAGTTTAAAATTTTCTGTGCGAAAAATATTCAAAAAAAGTAAACTAAAAATTATATTCAAACAAATTATAATTATTTTTAATATATGTTTTACTGAATTAAGTAAATGAATCTAATATTACTTATTAAATTTCAATCTTATTAAAGAAAAAATGAAAAGTTTGAAGAAATATAAAAAATATAAACATAATTGGTATAATAAAGTTTCATATATCGATATCTATAGTATTAAAACCAATAAAATATAAAATTATAAGGCTTAATAACAAAATTATAGAAATAGATCTAGCGATTATATTAATTATGTGTTTTATATTTTTTCTACTTTTAAAGAATTTATAAGCTGAGCAATAAAAAAATAGATATAATATTCCTACAGTAACAAAAAATTTTAAAAAATTAATATTTACTAAAACAATATAGTTCATAAATACAGCTTTCTACTTAATATATTGTTAAATTCTAAAATTTAGAAAAACAATCAAGGTTTATATTCATATTATATTTTTATAGATAATTTTTTATTCTTCAGCACCTTTAAAACAGAAAGCTTATTCATTGATTAATCACATAAAAGTTTAACCAGTTATAAACTCTATTCTAATGTCTTGAAATTCTTGATTATTCTACAAATAATTATACAAATTATTATATAATATAAAAACAATATTTTATTTCTCAAGATATAGTAAATCTTCTTCTTTTATTTGAAAATAGAGTTTTTCTTTTTTCTTTAATTCATTCCATCTATCTTTTTCTATATCAATTCTAATATTACCATTTAATTTAGTGTCCTCAGATTTTGCTATTATACAGTAATTGAAAAGTTCTTCAATTTCCTTCACTATTTCTAATGGATATACATTCTCTTCAACTTTTTGGTCGGTAATTTTGATATAATGACTTCTCATTCCCACTATATCACATGGTTTATAGTTTTTGAGAGTAAGTTCTATGCCCCAATCTTTTGCATAAAACTCATTGTTTTTTATATTTTCAAGTATTGAAAAATTCTTGCATCCTGATAATTCCGCTGCCGAAAGTGTCACTGGATTCTCGAAAAGATTTTTGGTTTTCTTTATACTTTCTGATTTTCCATCTTTCATTATAGTTATAGAATCGCACATGCGGTAAACTTCATCTCTATCATGAGATACAAATAAAGTTTGAATTCCATACTTTTCGATTGTATCCTTAATTTCTAGCTCAATAATCCATCTAAGATATCCGTCTATTGCTGAATAAGGCTCATCTAATAATAAAAGTTCTGCATCATTTACCAAAATTCTTGCTAATGCTGTTCGTTGTTTTTCTCCACCAGATATTTCTTCTGGTTTATTATCCTTCACATTTTGAAGATTCATTTCTTCTAATTTTTTATTGATTATAGAGTCTATATCCACATTTTTATTTCTTATCCCAGTTTTTATATTTTCATATACAGTCATATTGGGAAAAAGTGCATAATCTTGGAATAGAAACCCAATTTTTCTATCTTGTGGTTTTAGATTAATATGTTTTTGTGAATCAAATAAAACCCTATTATTTAACACTATTCTGCCTCTATCTGGTTTTATTATGCCGGCAATGCATTTTAAGGTTATACTTTTGCCACTGCCAGATGCGCCCAATATACCCAAAACTTTATCGTCACTTTTGAAATCTACATCTAATATAAAATTGCCAAAATCTTTATATATCTTTACTTCTAACATAATTACACTCTCTTTTTCTTGCCATAATTATTGGCTTCTAATAAGTTTATCACAAGAAGTATAACTAAGGATATGAGCACATTTATTATAACCCATTTATATGCCAATGCGTCTTGCCCTACTCTCCAAAACTGATAAACTGTAGTCGATATTGTGGCAGTTCTTCCAGGTGTATAACCACTGACCATACTAGTAGCACCATATTCGCCAAGTGCTCTTGCAAATGAAAGTACAACTCCAGCAAGTATTCCTTTTTTGCAACAAGGCATTGTCACTCTCCAAAATATCCAAGTATTGCTTTTGCCCAAAGTCTCAGCGGCGTATTTTAAATTCATGTCAAAGGCTTCAAAGGCCCCTCTGGTTGTTCTATACATAAGAGGAAAGGTAACTATGACTGTTGCAATGATGGCAGAGTACCACTTCATTATTAAATTCGTTTCAAATAATTCTTGAATAATATGCCCCAAATAACTATTGGGGCCTAATGTTTTAATTATAAAAAATCCTATAACTGTAGGTGGCAGCACTAAGGGCAGTGTCAATATTACATCACAAATTCCCTTTAATGTTGGATTTAGTTTTTTTACATAATATGCAAAAAATATTCCCAAAAAAAATGTAAAAACTGACGATATTGCCGCAATCCTTATAGAATTAAATAAAGGAAAAAAATCCATCTTCATTATTATTTTACTGGAGTAAATCCTGCGTCTTCAAATACTTTAGCAGCTTCTTCTGTTTGTAAAAATTCTAAGAAATTCTCAGCTTCTTCTTTGTTTTTGCTATTATCTAATACTGCTGCAGGATATATGACTTTATTATCAAGCATAGAATCATCTGCCTGTGCAACTACTTCTAAATCATATGCCTTTGCATCTGTTGCATAAACTATCCCTGCATCTACTGTGTTTTCGCTGACCCATGATGCCACTTCTCTTACATTTGTTCCAAGGGTAACTTTTGGTTGAATTTTTTCAAATATTCCTAAATTTTTGAGAATTTCTTCTGAATATTGACCTACTGGTACATCTTCATTGCCAAGTGCTATAGTTTCGACTTTATCTGAATTTAAATCTTCAAATTTGTCGATATTTTTGGCATTGCCTTTTGCTACAACTAGAGTTACTTTGTTTTCAAGCAAATCAATCCTTGTATCTTTTTGTATTGACACTTTGCCATTGTAATTTTCGTTATTTGGGTCTAGTTCATTGATTTGTTTTTGTGCTGCGGAAATAAATACATCACAATCAGCACCTTCAACAATTTGTGTTTTTAGTGTGCCCGATGAATCAAAATTAAAAATTAAATTCACATTATTATTTTCTTCTTCATATTTAGTTTTCAAATCCTCAAGTACATCTGTCATAGAAGCTGCTGCAAATACAACTAAATCTTTCTGTTTAGCTTTTTCTTCTTGTTTAGAATTTTCTGCCGCTGTTTCTACAGCTTTGTTTTTTCCACTACAACTTATAAGTGTTAGGGCTAAAAAAGCAATAAATACGCTCAATAAGATTTTTTTTAGGTTCATAATATTCTCCTCTTTATTTATTAATTTTTAATAATGACTCTTTGTGTTAAATTAAATAGTTTTAATAAGCTATTATGCTCTATATTAATTATTTATACTTTCAAAATAAATACCGAGTTGTTTTTATAAAGTTTTCGCTAACATACTACTTTTAATTAAAAATTTGTTTAAATGAAATTAAATTATTTTAATTTCATCTCCAACTTTAATCTTGCCACCTTTTCTCACTACAGTAAAAATACCCTCATGGGGCATGATACATTCGCCCACTTTTTGTTTTATCGCACAACCTTTGTGGCACTCTTTGCCAATTTGACTGACTTCTTGAATTGTTTCTCCAATTGCAAGTTTTGTGCCTACTGGAAGTTCATATAGCACAATTCCTTCTGTAGTTATATTTTCTGCAAAGTCACCCTCATTTAAATTTGGTACTGCCTTTCTCATTTTATCGATTGATTCATTTGAAAGTAGACTCACCTGTCTATGCCACTTCCCTGCATGTGCATCACCTTGTAGTCCAAAGTTTTCGATAAATAAGCCTTCTTCTTGTGGTATTTTGACAACACCCTTTTTATCAGATTTATTGATTGAAACTACTCTTGCCATTTTTTCACCTTAATGCTCTCTAAAATTTCCAAGTAGTATATCAAGCCCGTGAGATAATGCAGGTAGGACTGCATAAATACTTTCTTTCACTGCTTTTGGACTGCCAGGTAGATTGATTATCAAACTATTTTTTCTTATTCCACTAGTTGCTCGTGAAAGCATCCACTGATTAGTTTTTTCTTTGGAATAAAGTCTTATTGCATCAGATATAGATGATGCACATTTTTCAATCACGAGTTGTGTCGCCTCTGGCGTTACGTCTCTATTGCTAAATCCTGTCCCACCAGATGTAAAAATTAAAGGAATTTTCTTTTCATCAGCTAGATAAATAAGCTCATTTTTGATATTTTCTATCTCGTCAGGAATAATTTTTGAATATTCTAAGTTAAAATTATTCGGCATTGTATCTTTGAATGCGTCTATACACTTGTCAATATTCTCGCCCTTAGAACGTGAATCACTTGCTATCACAACTGCATAATCATACTTACTATTTTGTTCATATTCTGAATGAAAGTGACCAGATTTACCACCAGTTTTTTCTACTAGATAAACTTTTTCAATAGACATTGTTTTATCGATTGATTTGCACATATCATATACAGTAAGCAGTCCACAAGATACACCCGTCAAGGCTTCCATCTCGACACCAGTTTTGCCCTCGCATTTTACTTCTACTTCGCAATATAATAAATTTTCTTCAAAATAAAAGTTTACATGAATTCCATTTAACAAAAGTGGATGAGCCATTGGTATTATTGATGAAGTGTTTTTGACTCCTTGTATTGCTGCAACTTGTGCGATTGATAAAACATCACCTTTTTTTAATTTTTCATTTTTAATAGCATCTACAGTCTCAGATTTAAGTTTGATATAGCCCTTAGCTATTGCTTTTCTAATAGACGGACTCTTTTCTGAAATATCGACCATTTGACCTCTGCCTTTTTCGTCAAGATGTGTAAACATTTATCCTCCAATACTACTCATGCTAGAATTTATATTTTCTCCTTCAAGTAAATGATGCTTCAAAGGTTTTTTAGCCAAAGCTTTTTCAATATAAATTCTAATATCTTCGCCATTTCTAAGTGGCCTCTTAATATCAATAACATTATCACTGTGAAGACAAGGTTTTAATTTGCCATCAGAAGTAAGTCTTATTCTGTTGCAATCACCACAAAAATTATGGGATAAAGGATTGATAAAACCAACTCTTCCTAAAGAATTTTCAAGTTTATATAACTTAGCTGGCGAGTGAATGTCATCATTAGCAATTTTTATCAAATCAAAATTATTAATTATATCATCACTACTCAAAAATTTTTCCTTAGCATAATCTGATGTTGGCCCAATAGGCATTACTTCTATAAATCTTATATCAATATTTTTATCCATAGTAATATTTATAAAATCCTCTATCTCATCTTCATTTATGCCCTTGAGAAGCACAGTGTTTAATTTTACTTCTAGTCCAGCTTCAAAAGCAGCATCAATACCTTCGAGAACATCATCTAGTGAACCTGTAGTTAAACTATGAAATTTCTTGAGATTTAAAGTATCCAAAGAAATATTGACACGATTGAGTCCAGCTTTTTTTAGTTTTGTCGCTTTATCTTTTAGTAGAGATGCATTTGTAGTCATTGCCAAATCTTTAATTTTATCAATATTACCCAAAGATTCTATAAAATGTTCCACCCCTTTTCTAAGAAGTGGCTCGCCGCCAGTTATACGAATTTTATCAACACCTTGTTCTACAAATACATGACTAATATAATATAGCTCTTCAAAAGTCAATATCTCACTATGCATTTTCTTTAATACACCAGTTGTAGGCATGCAGTATTTGCATCTGTAATTGCATAAATCTGTGATGGAAATTCTAAGGTAGTTTATTTTTCTATGAAATTTATCTAACATAATTATCACATACCTATTCTCAATGTAACACAAATCATTATTAATTAAGTATAACATAATTTGTCACTTTAGCGAAGAAATAAAATAAATTTAAATATATTTATTTTTGTCCCAGCTTGTCGTGTTTTATATGAATAAATTCATTAATAGTATTATAAATCTAAGTTTCAATTAGGTCAAAGTAAAAAATTTCTATTTATTTATGCAGAACTACTCCTCGACATGTAGATTCCTCGACTTCAAACCCTTCGGGTTTTCCGCTCGGAATGACAGTTGTGGGGATTGTAAGCGTCTATAGACTTTAATTTTTGGTAATTATCATTTTGTGCATTCCAATGACAATAGTAGAAATTAAAAGAAATCTCCGTCCAATGTCATCTCGACTAAAAAGCAGAGCGAACACATAAAGAGTCTTGCTTCTAGTGGAGAGAATATTTCCCCTCCCATGTCATCCTGAGCGAAAGAAATCTGCCAAGATTTCTGAAGTCGAAGGATCTGCATGTGATGGAGAGAATTTGCATAGTTTTAAATAAAAAAGTATTCAAGCACCTAAACCACGAACAAGTATAGCAAAAAGTCGAAAATGATTTTTAACGGTTTGAGCGATAGCGAGTTTTAAAAATCCGACTTTTTGCAAGGTAAAGAAAAACTAAAGAGGCTAAAACTTTGTCTAAAAAAGGCGTGGGGTTTGGTTGGTTGCTCGAAGGAAGAATAAGATGGCAGTATAGAAAATATTTATTAAAAAGATTTTTTAATTATTCATACAGAGCGGCTACTATACAGGCAGATTCCTCGACTACAGTAAATTCTTTTCAAGAATTCACTTCCGCTCGGAATGACAGTTAGAAGGGCTTTTAAACTGTTTTCAACTGTCATCTCGACTAAAAAGCGTTGCGAACGCATAAAGAGTCTCGCTTGTGGTGGAGAGAATATTTCCCCTCCCATGTCATCCTGAGCGAAAGAAATCTGCCAAGATTTCTGAAGTCGAAGGATCTGCATGTGGTAAAGAGAATCTGTGGAGTTTAAATAAAAAATGTAGTGAAATAAGCATAAGAATAGTCTCTATTTATTTTTACAGAACGGCTCCTACACAAGCAGATTCCTCGACTTCAAACCCTTCGGGTTTTCCGCTCGGAATGACAGTTGTGGGGATTGTAAGCGTCTATAGACTTTAATTTTTGGTAATTATCATTTTGTGCATTCCAATGACAATAGTAGAAATTAAAAGAAATCTCCGTCCAATGTCATCTCGACTAAAAAGCAGAGCGAACACATAAAGAGTCTTGCTTCTAGTGGAGAAGAGAATATTTCCCACTCCCGAGTCATCCCGAGTGAAAATCAATTACGCACATCATTAAATCTATAAATTAGTAATTCAAAGCAAAAAAATAATGGCACTCCAAGAGCGCCAACATTTTCAAATAATAATTATCTATGTCCAAAATATTCTTTAAAATTAGCGATACTTTTATCCAACAATGCTTCATCTAGTTCTTTATTTCTAAGACTCATTGCTTCTTCTACAAGCATCTTTAATTTTAAATCTTTTGTTTCTTCTAAATTTTTTTGAGCAACTTGAACATATCCCCCAATTTTTCTAAATTTCATCACCATTCTATGTTCGTCTTCAATATGCCCAATTAAATAATCAAGAGTCCAATCTTTATTTGTGTCTGTAAGTACACATTTATGATTTACTACTACTCCATTAGATTTGAGTTTTAATAAAAATTCACGTAAAATTATTCTATCAAAATCTGAAAAGATTAAAAGTTCTCTTTTATCCTCTTCTATATTTGAACCATCCCCAATAAATAAGTCGCCTACTTTTTCATTTAGATCATCATTTGTTAAAAATCTAAGGTCAATCCCAAATTCCTTAGCGATTTTTTCAACAATTTTAGACCTTTCTTCACTTAGCCCATACACTAAAACTTTTTTCATTTGCTCCTCCTTCAATCCTTATGTAATTTTCATACCCCAATTGTTACTAAAATAACAAACTAACACTTTAAAAAAGTGTCACAAAAAGGCACTTTTATTTATTTTTCTTGTATAATCTCAATTTTGTATCCATCTGGATCTTTTACAAAAAAGTAATTTGCCCCTCCATCAGAAAGACCAGAAAGTTCAGTTACTTCACAACCTTTTTGTAAAAGTTCTTCTCTAAAAGATTTTATATCTTCGTTAGAAATTGCAATATGTCCGTATCCATCTCCTAATTCGTAAGGTTTTTGTCTATCATAATTGTAAGTGAGTTCAAGTTCATAGTCTGAATTAGGAAGTTTTAAATATAGAAGTGTAAATTTATCTTTTGGAAAGTCTTTTCTGCTGCTCTCGATAAACCCTAGCATTTCTTTATAAAACCTTTCTGACTTTTCAAGATTCTTTACTCTCACGCAAGTGTGTAAAAATTTCATATTATCCCTCCCCTATATTTCTACCAAAGAATATAATCATTCAATCAAATAATATTAACCTCCTATTAATTTACTTGGAAGATAAACTTCAATAAAATCTTTAACTACAGTTATTTTTACAGGCAAATAAGGCCCTTTATCGCCATCTATATCAACATTAATATTAGTATTTTTGATTGAAGTTATCTCAATATCTTTTGCAGAAAAATATTTAATATTTTCATTTTGTTCTGCCATCCCTGCTAATGCCGACCTAAATACAGATAACTTTTTTAATATAGAATCATCTGTTAAAATAAGTACTTTCGCTCTGCCTTCTTCATCTTTATTATCTTCAATGATTGTCAGTTTGCCCATCTTATTAGTAAGACTAACTATCAAATGATCTACATGACCTGTATAACTTCCTGTATCAGTAGCCACTTTTAGTTCATATTCTTCTGAGTCAATTAATTTATCCACCGATTTTTTGGCATAAGCAAGTCCGCCAAATTTTGTCTTTTCCTCTACTGTTACTTCATGTATCGCTTCTGGTACTGCTCCTATCGATAAGAACATGCTAAATACATTGTCATTGCAAATTCCAAGGTCTATTTTTTTAGATTTCTCAAATTTTATCGATCTTATTGCTCTATCTTTAATTTGCGAAATTCCAAGACTTCTAGCAAGTAAATTTGCTGTTCCACCAGGAAAGATACAAAGTTTAGAATTAGAACTCGCCCTGTACATTCCAAGTAAGACTTCATTTACAGTGCCATCGCCGCCATATACAGCAATTGAGTGATAACCTTCTTTAGATGCATTTTCAGAAAGTTCAGCTGCATGTCCTTCTCTTTTTGTCTTGGCGAGAACAACTTCATCAAAATATTTATTTAAATGTTTTTCAATCCTTTTTAAATAATGATTCGCACCTTCATTGCCAGCTGTTGGATTATAAATTAATATAATATTTTTCATATCTTCACCTTTTCTAATAAACTATCATGCCACCATTTGGTGAAATTATTTGTCCTGTCATATATGAATTCTTTTCTGAAATCATAAAAGCCACAATTTCCGCTATTTCTTGTGTTGTTGCAAGTCTACCCATGGGTATATCTTCTGAAAGTATACATAAATTTTCTTCTCCTATAGAGTTTGTCATTGGAGTATCGACTGCCCCGGGTGCAATAGCATTTACAGTTATTCCCGAATAACCAAGCTCTTGAGCTAGTGCTTTTGTGAGTGCATTGATAGCTCCTTTTGTAGCAGAGTAATGGCACTCCATTGCACCTCCCACAATCCCCCATATGGAAGTTATATTTAATATTTTGCCGCTATGCTTATTTAACATATAAGGTAGGGCTGCATGTATACAATTATAAACTCCCTTTACATTGACATCAAAAATATTGTCCCATGTTTTCTCGTCAATATCTTGAAACAGACTATAGCTTGAAACTCCAGCATTATTAATCAAAATATCCACGCCCTTATATTTTCTTTCTACTTCTTTAAACATATTATGGACTTCTTTAAATTTTGTAATATCAGCTTTTATAGCGAGAGCATCATTGTGATTTTTCCTTATTTCACTTTCTAAATTTTTAGCTTCTCTTTCACTTTGATTGTAATTAATAATTATTCTGTAATCATCATCAGAGAGCCTTCTGGCTATTTCAGCACCAATGCCTCTAGATGAACCTGTAATTAGAACTGTTTTCATTATTCACCTCAAAATACTTGTAACCTTTACGTCTTTGCGATATTATATAAAAAAAGATTAAAGGAAGGTAACTATGAATAATTATATAATATCTACTGACACTTGTGTAGATTTTGAGAAATCTTATTGTGACGAAAATAATCTAAATCTTGTGCCAATTAATGTAATCATCGATGATGAATTTTACAATTCCTACGATCTTGATTTGGACGAGTTTTATTCTCATCTTAAAAGTGGTGAAAACATAACTACAACAGCGTCTAACCCACAAACATTTGAGGATTCTTTTGAAAATATATTAAAACAAGGACAAGATATTTTACATATTGCGTTCTCAGGGGCATTATCCTCTTCTTTTGGAAATGCAAATTTTGCAATAAATAATCTAAAAGAAAAATATCCCGAAAGAAAAATTATTTTAATAGACTCCAAGGCTGCAACTAATTGTCAATCATTACTTGTCGATATTGCAGTTGAGATGAAAAAAGAAGGAAAAAATATTGATGAAGTTGCAAATAAAATAATAGAACTCACAGAAAGATTTGATGTTGACTTTATAATCAAAGATTTATTTTTCTTGCATAAGGGTGGACGTGTATCAAAATCACAAGCAGTACTTGGCACTGCTCTTAATATCAACCCTATTCTCACTTTGAATAGAGAAGGAAAAATTGTCCAAACAGATAAGGTTCGTACAAGGAAAAAAGCAGTCAAGAAAATTTTTGACAAATTTGTCGAATACTATGACAGAGACTTTAAATCTAAAATATTTATATCCCACGGAAATTCAAAAGAAGAAGCCGAGCAACTTAGGGATAAAATACTAGAATATGACAAAGATGTTCAGGTAGTTCTCCTTAACGAGTCAATTACAATAGCCTCACATACAGGCCCTGGAACTCTTTTGATATCATATATATCTACAAATCCAAAGATAGATTGATTAAATTCCCGCGAAAATTTAAGTATTATAGCTTGGATTTTTACGGGATTTTTTATAATAATTGGATAATTATATAATTGTACTTTATTCTATTTGTAGGATATAATGATATTATTACTAGGTTATAAAAACATTTATATACAGGAGGTTTTTATGAAAAAGAATGTAGGGATAATGGGATTTGGTAGAATTGGACGAGATGCTCTTAGAATTTGGGCACTTCGCGAAAATCCAGAATTTGAAATAACTTATGTTGCTGTTAGAAATATAGAGAGCACTCTAAAAGAAAGAATGCATCTATTTAAATTTGACACTATTTACAGACAATTCCCCGGTGAACTTGAATTTGTAGAAGACGGAATGATTGTAAATGGCAAAAAAGTAACTTTTGTTGAATCTAAAACACCAGCTGAAATGGACTGGAAATCACTAGGAGTAGAGATAGTAATAGACTCATCAGGTGCTTTCAAAGACAGAGAAAAAGCAATGGGCCATATAGAAAATGGGGCCAAAAAAGTAATCTTGACATCTCCAGGTAAAGGAGACGACCTAACAGTAGTACTAGGAGTAAATGATGACAAATACGATTCAGAAAATCATCATATTATATCCAATGCAAGTTGTACAACAAACTGTCTAGCACCAGTAACTAAAGTTATTTTAGAAAACTTTGGAATCAGAAAAGGACTAATGTCTACAGTACACGCTTATACAAATGACCAAAACATTCACGATGCAGTTCACAAAAAAGATATGAGACGTGCAAGAATGGGTGCAGAAAATATTATACCGACATCCACAGGAGCTGCAAAAGCAGTGGGCAAAGTAATACCTGAAGTTGATGGCATACTAACAGGATTCGCACTAAGAGTACCTGTTCCTACAGGATCACTAGTGGATGTGACATTTGAACTCGAAAAAGAAGCAACAGTAGAAGAAATAAATGCTGCAATAAAAAAAGCTTCCGAAAACGAACTTAAAGGAATACTTGCTTATTCAGAAGATGAACTTGTTTCTTCAGATATTATAGGAAACAAACACTCTTCAATCTTTGATTCAAAACTTACAACAGTTAACGGAAATATGGTTAAACTTATATCTTGGTATGATAACGAATGGGGTTATACAGAGAGAGTTATTGACTTAACTGAAAAAATTGCAAAACAAATGTGATTTTTTAAGGAGCTACTCAGGTAGCTCCTTTTTTGATATAGAAAATTAATTGAAAGCTTTTTCTTATTCTTTCACTACACTTTCTATTAACATTGACAAACTCTCTTTACCACATGAAAAAATATTTATGTATTTGCAAAGCTTCTTAGTTGAGATGACATTGGAAAGAGCAACGACAACCCCTACAACTGTAATCCCGAGCGGAGAACCCGAAGGGTTTGGAGTCGAGGAATCTACCTGTAGAGTAGCCGCTCTGTATGAATAATTAAAAAATCTTTTTAATAAATATTTTCTATACTGCCATCTTATTCTTCTTTCGAAGGAAAGGAAAGGAGGCCTCGCAGCGAAAGCGGAATGCCCACTTTCCTTCCTTCGAGCTACCAACAAAACCCCCACGCCTTTTTTAGACAAAGTTTTAGCCTCTTTAGTTTTTCATTTTCGCCTTTTTGCTATAATTGTTCGTGGTTTAGGTGCTTGAATACTTTTTTATTTAAAACTATGCAGATTCTCTCCATCACATGCAGATCCTTCGACTTCAGAAATCTTGGCAGATTTCTTTCGCTCAGGATGACATGGGACGGGGAAATATTCTCTCCATCGCATGCAAGACTTTTTATGCGTTCGCACGCTTTTTAGTCGAGATGACATTGGAAATATCAACGTCAACTCCTACAACTGTCATTCCGAGCGGAGAACCCGAAGGGTTCGTAGTCGAGGAATCTGCCCGTACAGTAGTCGTTCTGTAAATATTAATAGAAATCTTTTCTTGAACTTTTTCACCACTTTTTTATTTTAAACTTTACAAATACTCTCCATCACATGCAGATCCTTCGACTTCAGAAATCTTGGAAGATTTCTTCCGCTCAGGATGACATGGGACGGGGGAAATTCTCTCCATCACATGCAAGACTTTTTATGCGTTCGCACGCTTTTTAGTCGAGATGACATTGGAAAGATCACGAAAACCCCCACAACTGTCATTCCGAGCGGAGAACCCGAAGGGTTCGTAGTCGAGGAATCTGCCTGTATAGGGGTAGTTTTGTATAAATATTTATATAAAAAAAGTAAAATTGAGCCTGTATTTTACTATTTAACTCAATTTTGCTTTTAATAAAAATATTTATTTTTTAATAGATATCAATCCAATAATTAATATTCATGATATTGTTATAATCTTTTTTCAATTTCGTCTAAAATAACCAATAATTTTGGTAAAATATCTTCTATTACCCCATCTTCCATTGGATTTTTAATATTTCCTTTTTCCATTATTCCGAAGAATGATTCTCTACCTCCAACTTTACAGATTTCTAGATAATCTTCGAAGGCCTTTTCCCTGTCTTCTAATGATTTCAACAGAAATTGAAATGCACAAACTTGAGCCAAAGTATAGTCTATATAATAAAATGGTGTATTAAATACATGCCCTTGTCTATACCACCATGTCCCTTTTTCTAAAAATTCGTTGTCATAATCTAAATTAGGTCTGTATAATTTTTCAATTTCATGGTATTTAGCTTTTCTTTGTTCAGGTGTTGCATCTGGGTTTTCATATACAAAATGTTGAAAATGATCTATTGTAACTCCATATGGTATAAAATTTATCGCTCCATCTAAATGTGAAAATTTAAATTTATCAGTTTCTTCTTCAAAGAACAATTCCATCCAAGGCCAAGTCAAAAATTCCATACTCATAGAATGAATTTCACACGCTTCATATGTTGGCCATATATATTCGAAAATCCTACCATCCATTGACGTATATGACTGAAAAGCGTGACCTGCTTCATGGGTCATTACTTCAACATCATGAGTTGTTCCATTAAAGTTTGCAAAGATAAATGGAGAATCATAATCTTCCATTGTAGTACAATATCCGCCCGATTCTTTGCCCTTCTTACTTTCTAAATCAAATAGTTCTCTTTCATACATAAACTCAAAAAAATCTTTTGTTTGTGGTGAAAGTTCAGCATACATTTTTCTAGCATTTTCAACTAAAAAGTCTCTTCCCCCATGAGGTTTTGCGTTGCCATCAGTAAATACAATATTTTGATCATAGACTTTCATGTCATGTATGCCTATTCTTTTGGATTGTTTTTCTACAAGTTTTAAATATACGGGAGTGACATATTTCTTGACAAATTCTCTATACTTCGCTACATCCTCCTTATCATAATCCGTTCTCATCAATGATTTATATTGAAATTCTATATAAGAATCGAATCCAAGAGCTTTTGCCATATCTGTCCTCACATGAACCATTTTATCATAGATATTGTCTATTTCTTCTTCGTGTTCTTGAAAGAATTCTGCAATTTTATCTGTGGCTGCTTTTCGAATATTCCTGTCTTTAGATTGAGTATATGGTGCCATTTGTGGCAAAGTTAATTTTTTACCATCAAAATCTATTTGGCAAGATGCTATGATTTTATTATATTTAGTAATCAATTGATTTTCTTTTTGTTTAAATGGTACTGCTTCATCTTTGAAAACTAATTTACATTTGATTAAATCAAACAAATGAGAACCAAAATGTTCTTTTAGTTCTTTTTTAAATTTTGAATTATCTATAGCTTCGTACATTTTTGTTTCTAAGACAGAGTAATGAGGAGTGTATTCATCTAAAAAGTCTTGCTCTTTTTTATAGAACTCGTCATTTGTGTCGATTGTATGGCGAATATAAGCAAGATTCATATTAGTGCTAAAAGTCTTTTTAAATGCGTCCATTTCTTCAATTATTTTTATTTGCTCTTGTGCTGTTGTGCATTTATTAAATCTTTCAATCAAGTTTTCTACTTTTTTCTTATCCTCTTCATAATTTGGTCTAGTATACTCATATTCTGTAAATTTCATTGACATCACCTCTTTACTATTTTAACACAACTTTCATTATTATATTAACTTTGTAAATTTTTCAATTTTAATAGGATAAGTCTATTTTTAAGTAGATATTAATATAAGTTAAAAAATTCAAATAAATTCTAATCTAAATAAATTTAGGCAAAAAAATAAAAGTGCATCAGTTAAACTGACACACTTTTTATTTTATATTATAAAAGAATTCCGCCAAAAGAAACGAATAGTGGTGCAAACACAAGTGATACAACAGTTATAAGTTTTACTAAAATGTTAAGGGAAGGTCCTGATGTATCTTTGAATGGGTCACCCACAGTATCTCCAGTTACAGCAGCTTTGTGAGCTTCTGAACCTTTGCCACCGTGATTTCCTGATTCAATATATTTTTTTGCGTTGTCCCATGCTCCACCGGCATTTGACATAAATATTGCCATAAGAACACCTGTTACAAGAGCTCCAGCTTGAAGTCCACCAAGTGCTTCTGTTCCAAGTAAAATTCCAACTAATACTGGAACAACTACCGCAATAAGTCCTGGTATAACCATTTCTTTAAGAGCAGCAGCTGTTGAAATATCAACACAAGTTGCATATTCTGGAGTTGCTTTTCCTTCCATGATTCCAGGTATTTCTTTAAATTGTCTTCTAACTTCATCAATCATTTCTGAAGCTGCTTTTCCTACTGCTGACATTGTTAGAGCAGAGAAAGCAAATGGAAGCATACCACCGATAAATGTAGCTGCTATAACTTCAGGTTTTGAAATATCAATTCCTGTAAGACCAGTTGCATTGATATATGATACAAATAGTGCAAGTGCAGTTAAAGCTGCAGAGCCAATTGCGAATCCTTTACCAATAGCTGCAGTTGTATTACCTACAGAGTCAAGAGAGTCTGTAATGTCACGAACTTCTTCTGGAAGATCGCACATTTCTGCAATACCACCTGCATTATCAGCGATAGGACCATAAGCATCAACGGCAATTGTCATACCTGTAGTTGAAAGCATACCAACTGCTGCAAGAGCTATACCGTAAAGTCCATAAATAGTTTCTGTGCTTCCGCCAGCTCCTAAATATGAAGCTACAATACCAATTGCAATTACAACGATAGGACCAATAGTTGACATCATACCAACAGAAAGACCTGAAATAATATTTGTTGATGAACCAGTTTCTGATTCAAGTGCAATTCTCTTTACTGGTTTATAATCATCAGCTGTATAGTATTCTGTAAACTTAGAAATAATAAGCCCAACTACAATACCAATAATTACTGGTGCGAATTGTGTAAAACTACCAAACATTTTATTTGATAAGAATGCTGCACAAATCATAGTAACTGCTGCTGCTACATATTCTCCCATATTTAAAGCTTTTTGTGGGTTTTTATCACCTTTAACAAAGAAAGCCGCAATGATAGATGCAACAATACCAACAGTAGAAATAAGTAGTCCATAAACTACTCCGTCTTGACCATATGCTACAACACCAAGTGTGATAACTGAAAGTAGAGCACCTACATATGATTCAAATAAGTCAGCTCCCATACCAGCAACGTCACCTACGTTGTCACCTACGTTATCGGCAATTACAGCAGGGTTTCTAGGGTCATCTTCTGGAATCCCAGCTTCAACTTTACCAACAAGGTCAGCACCAACGTCTGCAGCCTTAGTATAAATACCTCCACCAACTCTTGCAAATAGAGCGATAGAAGAAGCACCTAAAGAAAATCCAGTTATGATTTCAGTTTGTCCATCAGTAAGAATATATGCAAGACTGATACCAATAATCCCAAATCCAACTACACACATACCCATTACTGCTCCACCTGAGAATGCAATGTCTAAAGCCTTGCCTAGACCGCTTTTCCAAGCAGCATTAGTAGTTCTAACGTTTGCAAGTGTAGCAACTTTCATTCCTACATAACCTGCAACAACAGATAAAATTGCTCCAACAACGAAGCAAATTGCAGTTGGAACTGACTTTAGTCCAATTGCAAGAATAAGTGCAAGTACAATTACAAATACAACAAGAGCTTTATACTCTCTTGTTAAAAAAGCCATAGCCCCTTCAGAAATATGAGATGAAATTTCTTTCATTCTGTCATTTCCAGAGTCTTGTTTTGCAACAAAACTTGCTTTATAAAAAGCAAATAATAATGCCAAGACACCAGCTAAAGGAGCTAGATAAATCATATTCATTAAAATAATTCCTCCTTAAATTTTATTAATTAATTGCAGCCAAAATAATAAGTGCAACTGCAAATACAATTGAAGTAATCAAAACAATTCTGTTTTGAATATCTTTCTTACTAGAACCTCTATGAGCACCCCACATGCTTGTATCATCTTCACCTTGAAGTGTTCCAAGACCAGATTGTTCAGATTCCATTTGTGCAACTACAGCTATCACAACAATGCTAGCAACAATAATTACAATAGATAGTAAAGTTTGCAAAGTTTTTACCTCCCCACATTTTTCTATAACATATAAATTCTACCACAGTCAAATGTCAAATTCAACGAATTTCTAATATTGAAGCATATTTCTAAATTGTTTTATAATATAGTTTATTTCAAAAATTTATACTTAAATCGAGTAGGGGCTAACCTGTAGCCCCTCTCACACCACCCGTACGTGCCGTTCGGCATACGGCGGTTCAATATTTCCTTGTATCATATTAT
>NZ_JBEPMA010000014.1:0-45323 GCF_040545475.1 Peptoniphilus olsenii
TTATTGTGTAAATAGAAGTGTTTTCTTATTTTTAATATTAAATTTTCTATTTTACCATTACATATTCTCTTCTCCATATGCAAGACTATTTATGCGTTTGCAATGCTTTTTAGTCGAGATGACATTGGAAAGTGTAGCGACAACCTCCACAACTGTCATTCCGAGCGAGCAAGGCGAGTCGAGGAATCTGCCTGTAGAGGAGCCGTTCTGTAAAAATCAATAAAAGTCCTTTGTTATTATCTTTTCCATTACGCTTCTTTTTTTTACCTAAACAAATTCTTTCCATTACATGCAGATCTCTCCATGCGTTCGCAAGCTCACTTAGTCGAGATGACATTGGAAAGGGCAATGAAACCCCTCCAAATGTCATTCCGAGTGAAAAAAATCTTGACAGATTTCTTTCGCTCAGGATGACATGGAGAGTGGAAATATTCTCTCCGTCACTTGCAAGACTTTTTATGCGTTCGCAACGTTTCTTACTGGGTATAATACGAGGAATTTAAAGTTTTTGTTTTTAAAACTCTACACGTCAAAATTTTTATATAAAAAAACCGGACTTAATCCGGTTTTTTGCTTTTATTAATTAAATTCCAGCCATTTTAGATGCTATATCCAAGAATTTTGTGATGATTAATGCATTTGTCAAGTTATTGATAAATCCACCTATTACTGGAACTACAAAAAATGCAATTTTTGAAAATCTATATTTTTCGCAGACAGTTTTCATTGTTGTCATGGATACTGGAACGGCTCCTGTACCGAATCCTAAATGTCCTACAGACATGATAGCTGCGTCGTAATTTTTGCCAAGCAATCTAAATGTCAAGAAGTATACGAACAATAATATAAATATTACTTGTGCTAGTAGAAGTATCACAAGGCTAAATCCAAGTCCTGCTAATTGCCACAACTTCATTGTAACTATTGACATGGCTACAAATAATGCCAGTGAAAAGTCCCCAACTATATCAAGTGCTTCAAGTGTTGTTTCATTTGCTTTATCAGTTTTATCTAAATAAACTCTAACTAAGATACCACCAAGCATTGCACAAACATGAATTGGTATATTTTGACCTATTCTTTGTAGTAAAATAAATATTATTTGTCCAATTCCACAAGCTACCATTAGCATTAAAACTGCAGACATCATATTTCTTCTATTTACAAATACTTCTGCTGCTCTTTGTGTTATTGTTTTGTCATCATCTTTGTAGGCTTCTGCTTCAAAGCCAAATCTTTTTACTATAAATGTTCCAAATGGACCACCGAGGATTGAACCTGCTACAAGACCAAATGTGGCAGATGCTATTGCAACTTCCATTGCTGCCTGAGGTGCTCCAAGTTTTATAGCTTCTGGTGCAAAACTAGCTGCGTTACCATGTCCACCTGATAGTGGAATTGAGCCTGTCATCATTGAAATAAGTGGGTTTACATCAAGTACTTTACCTACTCCAAGTGCCAAAGCGTTTTGTCCTATAGATAAAAGTGCTGCTAATACTACAAATATTGCTACGAGTTTGCCACCCTTTTTTAAAAGTGCCATACTTGCTGCCGTACCACTTGCTGCAAAGAACAAGCAATAAAATAATGTGTTTACTGTTTGGAAATCAAAATTAGGTTCAAATATATTTGCATAATACAAAATCATTGTTACGATAGAAATTAATGTTCCTCCAACAACTGGTGCTGGTAAACAGTATTTCTTTAAAATTGGGAATTTTTCTCTCAAAAAATCTCCAATATAAATTCCGATTACAGCCAAAAATAGAGTTTCGAACATGCCGAACTCGACTACAATTCTTTCCATATTTTTTCCTCCCTTTTATACATTATTTATTGTATGATAATTGATAAATAAATTCAAATGAATTTTCACATTTTTATCACATTTTTTCAAAAAAATAAGTATAGCTTAAAAATTAAACTATACTTTAATATATTTTATAATTTTTGGATGTCATGATTTTTTATCGCATCTTTAACTAAAAAATCCAACAAATCTTCGTAGCTCATGCCATCAATACTTGCTATATATGGAACGTCGGATGTATCCTTAAATAAACCAGGCAGAGTATTTAACTCGATAAATACTGGCTCGTCATGGATATTCATCTTTACATCAATTCTAATATAAGAAGAGCAGTCAAAAATTTTATAGACCTTTAGTGCGTCATCTTTAATTTTTTGTGCCACTTCAGGTGCTAAATTTGCAGGACATTCTTTGTCAATTTTATTTAAATCTTTGATGCGGCGAGACTGAATTTGGTCGTCATTTTTATCTGGGAATATAATCTCAAGTATGGGCAGTGCTTTGGCATTATCTGTGCCAATAACTGCAACAGTAAATTCGCGACCGGGCAAGTATTCTTCAACTAGTGCGTTTTGATTAAAGTTTTTAAGTACATAGCGAATGCGGTCGTATAACTCTTTTTCATTGTGAACGATGCTATCTGCAGTTATGCCAACAGAAGAAGATTCGCTGTCTGGCTTTACCATTAATGGATAATTAAATTTTGTTTCTAGTTTTTGTTTGTCTGATGAAAAGACTTGAAAACTTGCATTTGGTATATTATACGCATCGAAAATATGTTTAGTAAAAGATTTATTTAAGCCAATTTCCTGAACAAAAGCAGAAGAGCCCACGAAAGGTATACCAGTGAGTTCAAATAAAGATATGATATTGGCTTGCTCCTTAGATTTTTTGATGCCACAACAAAGATTTATCAAACAATCGATAGAATCATCTTTTATAATATCGCTCAAAATATTAACTGACATTTTGATAAGACTAACTTTATGACCTTTAGCTTCTAGTGCAGCTTTGACCTCTTGGGCATCTGCAATTTCGTTTAAATTATTGCCTGTATTAGTTAGATAGCTTTGGTCTTTATTAAGACTTTCTCTATCATTATACACAACACCTACATGATACATAAAACCACTTCCTCTTTCTTATAAAATTTTAAAATTTCAATTAATATTTTTTAATATTATACAATAATTATAACATACCCATTTAATGGGAGTTTTATAGATGAGAGGTTAGTTGTGAGGGTTGCGTAGTCCTTTCTAATGTCATCTCGACTAAATGAGTGTAAACGAACGCATAAAGAGTCTACAATTAGTGGAGAGAATATGTACTGATGAAATAGAAAGTGTAGTGAAAAATATAAAAAACATTTCTATTTATTTTTACAAAATAATCCCTCTACGCATATATTCCTTGCCTTACACACTAGGAATGAGACTTAGAGGGACTTTGTGTTATTGAGTTTAATATTTAATTATTTACATTAATCCAGACATCTTAGCTGCTATATTTAAAAATTTTGTTATTATCAATGCGTTTGTTATATTACTTATAAATCCGCCTATTACTGGAACTACGAAAAAAGCAATTCTTGAGTATCGGTATTTGTCGCAGACTGTTTTCATTGTTGTCATAGATACTGGTACGGCACCTGTTCCAAAGCCTAAATGTCCTACTGCCATGATTGCTGAGTCATAGTTTTTGCCAAGTAGTCTAAACGTCAAGAAATATACGAATATTAAAATCATAACAACTTGTACCATCAGCAATATTATTAGACTGAGCCCTAAACCAGCAAGTTCCCATAGTTTCATGGATACTATGGACATGGCTACAAAAAGTGCCAGTGAAAATTCGCCAACTATGTCAAGTGATTCTAATAGACTATCACTTGCTCTTTTTGTTTTGTCTAAAAATATTCGTACCAGTATGCCACCAAACATGGCACATACGTGAATTGGTATGTTTTTGCCAAAGTGCTGGATTATGAGAAATATTATTTGTCCTATACCACAAGATATTACTAATAAATTTACTGCTTGAAGCATATTTCTTTTATTGACAAATATTTCTTGTGCTGTTTCTGTTAGTTTTTTTTGATTATCTTGTAGAGCTGCATTTTCAAATCCAAATCTCTTTACTACGAATGTTCCAAATGGTCCTCCTAAGATAGAACCTGATATTAGTCCGAAAGTTGCAGAAGCTATCGCTACTTCTGTTACGGCAGCTGGTGCTCCAAGTTTTATAGCTTCTGGTGCAAAACTAGCTGCGTTTCCATGGCCTCCTGTTAATGGGATAGATCCTGTCATAAGTGAAATCATTGGGTCAACTTTTAGGACATTTCCAACGCCAAGAGCTAATGCATTTTGTAATGCTGCAAGAAGTGCTGCCAGTGCTGCAAAAATTAATACGAGCTTACCACCTTTTTTAAGTAGAGCCATACTTGCGCCTGCTCCACTTGCTGCAAAGAATAGGCAATAAAATAATGTGTTCACAATTTTGAAATCGAAGTTTGGTTCTAAAATATTTAAATAATACAAAATCAATGTGATAATAGATATTGTAGTGCCACCAACAACCGCTGCTGGCAAGCAGTATTTTTTAAGTATTGGGAATTTTTCACGCAATAAATCTCCCAAGTATATTCCAACTACTGCTAATAGTAAAGTCTCAAACATTCCCATTTCAACTACGACTCTTTCCATATTTCCTCCTCTCAACTGAGTATTTAAGTTGTATTTTGTGTTCTCGCAAATTGTATTTTAAGAACACAAACTCAAATGCTTTAACATATTACAACACAGCTATATAAAACTTTCACTATTCATCTAGTAAAAGTATCAAATAATTTTTTAATATGGTAGAATATTATTAGTATTAAATTTTTAAACAGAGGAGTGATATTATGAGTATTGTGAAACCCTCAACTCTACCTGGTTTTATGGAGTTGTTACCTGAGGATCAAATTCTTTTTAATGAAATGAAAAATGTTATAAGAGAGAATTTTGAAAAGCATGGTTTCCTACCGATTGATACACCGGTTATTGAAAAATCTGAAGTTCTCCTTGCTAAAGGTGGTGGAGAGACAGAAAAACAGATTTATAGATTTGAAAAGGGTTCTACTGATATGAGTCTTAGGTTTGATTTGACAGTTCCTTTGGCTAGATACACTGTTGAACATTTTAATGATTTGTCTTTTCCTTTTAAGAGATATCAGATAGGCAAAGTTTATCGTGGTGAAAAGGCTCAAAAGGGAAGGTTTAGAGAGTTTTATCAATGTGATATTGACACTATAGGCAATGGTGATTTATCTCTTGTTAATGATGCGGAATTTCCTGTTGTTATTTACCACACTTTCAAGGATTTGGGTTTTACTGATTTTACTATTCACTTAAATAATAGAAAGATTTTGAAGGGTTTTTTTGTTTCTCTTGGTATAGAGGATTCTACGGATGCTTTAAGAGCGGTGGATAAGCTCGACAAAATAGGTGAAGATGCTGTAATCGAGGAATTAGTGGAAACCGGCATTTCTGTTGATGCTGCTAAAAAGATTATTGAATTTATCAAAATTGATGGCAGTGTCGATGAGATTTTAGATTCTTTAAATAATTTGGGTGTAGAGGATGATATATTCAAAACTGGTCTTTCTGATATTACTGAAGTCATTGGCTATATTAGAGATTTTGGCATTGATGAAAACTGTTTTGATATAAATCTTAAGATTGCTCGTGGCCTAGATTATTATACTGGAACTGTTTATGAGACAACTCTTGATAATTATCCTGATATTGGTTCTGTTTGCTCTGGCGGTAGATACGATAATCTGGCGAGCAACTATACTGATATGATTCTGCCTGGTGTTGGTATTTCTATTGGGCTTTCGAGATTATTTTATCAATTAAATGAGGTAAAGATTATTGAAAGTGAGAAGAAATCTCTCATTGATTTATTGATACTTCCTATGGATGAATGTATATCTGAAGGTATCAAGCTTGTTTCTGAACTTCGTGAAAATAAAGTTAGGGTTGGTTTATATACTGAATTTGCAAAGCTCAAAAAGAAATTTAAATATGCTAATCAAACTAAGGTAGAATATGTAATAGTTTTAGGTGAAGATGAGATTAAAAATAGATTTTATTCTCTTAAAAATATGAAGACTGGAGAGCAAATTGATATTTCATTTGATGAACTGGTAGAAAAGTTTGAGAGATAATCAGTAAAAATCGCAATTATTTGGGTTTTAAGTGCAAGTAATATTGCACTTTTTTTATGAAAATATTAAAATAGTAGACGAGATTAAAACTAAATATTTTTTCCAGAAGAAGAGGGATGAATTTGTATAGAGAAGATGTAAGAAATATTGCCATTATTGCCCATGTTGACCACGGTAAAACTACACTTGTGGATGCTCTTTTGAAGCAATCAGGTGTGTTTAGAGATAATCAAAAAGTGGACGATAGAGTTATGGACTCTAATGCAATTGAAAAGGAAAGAGGTATTACTATTCTTTCCAAGAATACTGCCGTTAATTACAATGGTATAAAAATTAATATTATAGACACGCCGGGCCATGCTGATTTTGGTGGAGAGGTAGAGCGTGTTCTAAAAATGGTAAATGGTGTCGTACTTTTGGTGGATGCTTTTGAAGGGCCAATGCCACAGACTAAGTTTGTGTTAAAGAAAAGTTTTGAGTTTAATTTACCTGTTATTGTTTGTATAAATAAGGTTGACAGACCTGAGGCAAGGCCTCTTGATGTGGTAGATGAAGTGCTAGATTTATTTATTGAATTGGGTGCTGATGAAGAGGTACTAGAATGCCCATTTGTGTTCGCTTCTGCTAAATCTGGTGTTGCTGCTCTTGATTTGGATGGCGAGATGACTTCTATGGAGCCATTATTCGAAACAATTATTAAGTATATTCCAGCTCCAGAAAATAAAGACGACTTGCCATTTAAGTTATTAATTTCAACTATTGACTACAATGAATATATTGGTAGAATTGGCATAGGTAAAATTGAACAAGGTATTATCAATGAAAATGCTCAAATGGTAAGGGTAAATAAACAGCTGCCTGATTTTAAAGAAAATGTAAAAATAGCACAGCTTTATGAATTTGAAGGTTTAAATAGAGTTGAGGTAAGTTCTTCGCATTCGGGTTCTATAGTTGCTATTACAGGTATTGAAGATATAAATATTGGTGATACTATTACATCTGTTGATGACACAACTCCTCTTGAGTTTGTTAAGATTTCAGAACCTACTATTGCTATGGAATTTAGAGTAAATGATTCGCCATTTGCAGGTCGTGTTGGTAAATTTTTAACTTCTAGACAAATAAGAGCTAGACTTTTTAAAGAACTTCAAACTGACGTAGGTCTTAGAGTTGAAGAAACTGACTCAACTGAAGCTTTTAAAGTGAGTGGTAGAGGTGAACTTCATTTATCTGTTTTAATAGAAAACATGAGACGTGAAGGTTATGAATTCCAAGTTTCTAAGCCACAAGTTTTATTTAAATTTGATGAAAATGGTAAAAAACTTGAGCCTACTGAAAGAGTAACTATTGATGTAGATAGCACATATGCAGGTAGTGTTATTGAAAAGCTTGGTAGAAGAAAAGGCGAACTTGTAAATATGCACGAGCCAACTGGTGGATATCAAAGACTTGAATTTATAATTCCTTCAAGAGGTCTTATTGGATATAGGACTGAATTTATGACTGATACTAAAGGTAGCGGAATTTTAAATTCTATTTTTGAAGATTATGTTCCATATAAGGGTGAAATTCCTAGAAGAGTCAATGCTTCAATTGTGTCTTTTGATACAGGAACTGCTCTAACTTATGGTCTACACAATGCACAAGAGCGTGGCATACTTTTTGTAGAGCCGGGCGAAGATGTATATGAGGGTCAAGTTGTTGGTGAAAGTCCAAAAGGCGTTGAGATTGAGGTTTCTGTAACTAAGGCGAAGAAAATGTCAAATGTTAGAGCTTCTGGGTCTGACGATGCCTTAAAATTATCTCCAATAAGAAATATGAGTCTTGAAGAGGCTCTTGAATTTATAGAAGATGATGAATTAATTGAAGTTACACCTCTAGAATTTAGACTTAGAAAGAAAATATTAAACTCACAACAAAGATATAAATCTAAGAAAAATAAAAACTAAGTGGTGAGAACTGCCAAAGTATAAGGTGATAGAATGTTTCAAGCTTATTTAGATATAATTAAAAACTTTGCACAAGTATATTCAATACTCTTCATATTCAATTTGCTTGTGTCAATGTTTATAATTCTATTTGACCACAAAAAGCCAATATCCACATTATTGTGGGTAATGGCAATTAATTTTTTGCCACTAATTGGATTTATATTTTATCTTTTCATTGGGCAGGATATTTCAAAATCAAAGATTTTTGATGGTAAAACAAAAGCTGACAGGATTATAGAAAAAGAGTTTAAAAATCAACTCAAACAAATCAAAGAAGGTACTTTTGAATTTTCTAATAACAGGACAAAACAATATGTAAATATGATTGAGATGTTCAATAGAGCTGAGGGCGAAATTTTATACACACATAATGATGTTAAGATTTTTAATGACGGCAAAGAGAAGTTCAAACAACTTTTTTATGATTTAGAAAATGCAAAGCACACAATTTATGTTCAGTATTATATTTTCAAATCTGATAAATTATCTACACAATTTATGAATATTTTAAAATCTAAAGCACAAGAGGGGCTTGATGTTTATCTATTAATTGATGGCATGGGTATAAGAAATATGCTGCTTCACGATAGAAAAATGCTCAGAGAATCGGGAGTAAAACTTGGGATATTTTTCCCAGGTATGATAATTAAGATAAACACCCATATGAATTATAGAAATCACCGCAAAATTGTAGTCATAGACAAGAGAATTGGTTATGTAGGTGGATTTAATGTTGGTGACGAATATGTATCTAAAGGGCCTATGGGCTATTGGCGTGACACTCATCTTAGAATAGTAGGCCCAGCTGTCAATGGACTTGCATGGAGATTCTTTTTAGATTTTAAATTTGCATCAGATGAATATACAAAGGGTTTTACTACAGAATATTTTGACAAAAGTATAGGAGATGTAGATATAAATATTGTCACATCGGGGCCAGATACTAAAGCTGATTCAGTAAGAAATGGGTATGAGAAATTAATCACCAATGCCAGAAAAGAAATATATATACAAACACCATATTTTGTACCAGATGAAGGATTACTAAAATGCCTAAAAGTCGCTGCACTCAGTGGGGTAAATGTAAATATAATGTTTCCCGCTAAAAGAGACCATCCCTTTGTGCATTGGGCATCGCTTTCATTTATAGGTGATTTGCTAAAATGGGGCGTAAATGTATACAGATATGAAGGTGGATTTTTGCATACAAAATGCGTCATTAGCGATGATTATCTATCGAGTGTAGGAACTGCAAATTTTGATATAAGATCTTTTGAGCTCAATTTTGAAGTCAATGCCTTTATATATGATGCCGAAGTAAATAAAAAATTGAAAGACCATTTTATTGAGGATATGAAACTTTCCACTAAAATAACTCCAGAATATTATGCAAAGAGGTCAAAGATAGTTAAAGTAAGAGAGGCATTCTCGAGGCTACTATCGCCACTATTGTAATGGAAATAGAAATACAAAAGAAAAAGATAAAAAATCTTAGAATAAAAGTAGAAGATGGAGTTATCAAAGTATCAGCACCTAGATACATGAATAAGGCTGAGATTTATCGCATTATTGACAATAACCACAAAGTCATAGATAGAATGAAAATAGAGGATAAAAATAGAAATAGATACAAAAATCATCTTTTTGGTGTACAATTAAATACAGAAGATGAAGCAGAAATTGAAAAGATTTATAGAGAAGAATTGCCAAAAGTGTTGGATAAAATTTTTGAAAAATTTATTAAATTGACAGGACTAAAACCAGTAGAATATAATATACGAAAAATGAAAGTGCGATGGGGCACTTGCTATCCAACTAGGAAGATGATAAATATAAATTTGAAATTGGCAGAAAGACCACTAGAGCAGATTGAGGCAGTAGTGTTGCACGAACTTGTGCATTTAAAACATTATGGGCATGATGAAGAATTTGTCAAAGAATGTGAAAAATACATGCCTAACTATAAGATTATTGAGCGTGAACTTAAACATTAGGTGATAGAATGAAGAAGTTTTTGAGAATTGTACTTATATTTGTAGCTGTTGTAATATTTATGAATGTATTTAATATATCAGTATTTGTAGGAAGAAAGAAGATAGACAGATATTTTGTAATGGAGCAATTTGAAAAAATTAATGGTAAAGAAATTGTGGATAAAGCCAAAAATGTTGGTGGTGGAGTAAAAAGTAAAGTAAATAAGATGATTGAAAGCACGAGATAATCGTGCTTTTTTTGTGCGTGGGGAGTGGAATGTAATTTTACATTAATAAATTTCAAATGAAAACTTTTATATACACTATTATGTAGAACCAGAAAAAACTTCTACACGTTGTCATTCTGAGCGATCAAAGCGAAAGTCCGCGTGTACTCGAAGAGTTAAAAATCTTTTTCGACTTTTTGCTATAGTTGTTCGTGGTTTGGGTGCTTGAATACTTTTTTATTTTAAACTTTACAGATTCTCTCAACTAATTGTAGACTCTTTATGCGTTCGCAACGCTTCTTAGTCGAGATGACACTATAAGAGGATTACATTTAAGATTTACTATTGTTATTAGAATACACAAAGAAAACTCGCAAGAATTGAAGCCTATAGACGATTACAACTCTTACAACTGTCATTCCGAGCGGAAAATCCGAAGGGTTTGAAGTCGAGGAATCTACCTGTAGAGGAGTCGTTCTGTAGATATAAATAGAAGTCTTTTCTTATGCTTATTTCACAACATTTTTTATTTTAAACTTTACAGATTCTCTCCACGACATGCAGCTCCTTCGACTTCTGAATCTCACAAGATTTCTTTCGCTCAGGATGACATGGGAGGGGAAAAATTCTCTCCATCACATGCGAGACTCTTTATGCGTTCGCAACGCTTCTTAGTCGTGATAAGATAGTGAGTGGAAAGTATTTTCTAATAAAAATGTAACTTTTATTTAACTAATTTTAGTGCGATACAATGGTATAATAAGTTTATGATATATATATTATTATTTTTAGTGCTATTTACTGGTTGTTGCAAAACTGAAGTTATTGATGAAGATTCTATGAATGGTTTTGATGCTAAACTTATTTATAATGCTTCTTGTGACGAGAGTTTAATTATAAAAAATAATGAGAAAAGCTTCGAATTAAATTTAAGCAATATTAGTCCGTGGAAAATACAATTTTGTAACATTGATGGAGATGAAATAGAGCTTGCTATTGGTGTGAAGAAAAAATCTCCATATCATAGTGAAAAGGTTAAAAGATTATTCTTATACAATCTTAGTTTTAAAAATAAAAGGTTGAAACCCAAATTAAGAATAAGTCGATTGTCTAATCCTTTGGTGGACTTTTGTATGCTAGATATTGATGGTGATGGATTTGATGAAATTATATCTATAGAAAAAGACATTAAAAATTGTTTTGATTTTAATGGATATGATTATGCTAATGCTTTTGTTTTTGAAAAAAATTATAGAAGTAAAAAATTAAATGCAAAGCCTTATTTCATAGATAAAAATGGCAGTATTAAAGTTGAAAATGAAATTTATGAGTTGTTTTTGGATGGAGGAGAGATAAAATGGCAAAGAAAAGATATTTAGTAATTTGCATTTTAGTTTTACTAATTGTGACGACGGCTTGCAACAAAAAAACTACTGAAGTTACGAATTCAAATAGCAAGGCTAAAGTTGCTCTGCAAGATACGAGTTTTCTAGAGGAGATGGAGAGAAAGAATGTAAATTTAGAGTTTAAGCAATCTGAAATTAATCCAAAAGTAAAAGATTATGATATAAAAAATGATTTATCTAATGTAGAAAATATTGACTTGTTTGGCAAATTTATACAAGCACAACAAGATGATTTAGTAGAAAATGGTTTTGTGATTACAAAGACTAAAAATATTGCTGGTTATGATGGGAAAGATGAATATCAATATGACCAACTATATCAGATTTATGAAGCCAATGAATACATGGAGATACCTTCTTTTGTAACTACAGATTCTGTAACTCACATTTTCCATATCTTTTATGATAACTTTTTGAGAACATTAGAAAGAGAAAAATTATATCCAGAACTTCAAAATTTCAACCAAAAATTATTGGCAACAAATATTGATCTGTACAATAATTTAAAAAATGAAGAATTAAAGAAAATTCAATTAAAAAATGTAGCTTTCTTGGCAACTGGTGCAAGACTTATGAATCTAGAAATGGTGGAGACACCAAAAGAAGCTAATGCGATAGTTGATGAAGAGCTGAAAAAAGTGGAAAATGAAGCTTTGGACGAGTCCCCCATCAATAATTTCCAGATAGACTATTCACAGTTAAAGCCGAGAGGACATTATACAAGAAGTGAAGAACTAGAAAAATATTTCAAAAGTACAATGTATTATGGTCAAGTGGGATTTTTCCCTAAGAAAAATGATGAATATGATAGAGAAACTGTTTTACAATCTATGTTACTCACTTACAGTATCTATAACAACAAAGAAACTCTAAAATCGTGGGAAAATCTAGTTGGCCCAATAGATTTTTTAGTTGAAACTGCTGACGATATATCTATTAAAGATTATGCCAGAATACTTTATGGAATATATGGAAAAGATATAGACATAGATAAAATTGATGATGAAGAAAAATTAAAACAAACTTATAACGCAATAGACGACTTACCGATGCCGCAAATTGCAGCATTTCAAGGAAAATCATTTAGACTCATTCCTCAAAGAAGCGTAATTGATAATATATTATTGCAAAACACAGTAGATGTGGCAAAAGATGAGCCTTCCAAAAGACCAATATACTCAGGGCTCGATTTGATGAGCACATTTGATAATAAAATGGCAAAAAAAATTCAAAAAAATGATGACTATAACAAACATTGGGACAAATATGAAGAAAGAATTGACCAAAATATTAAAATATTTAATGAAATGCATGAATCTGATTGGCAAAAGAATTTATATCGTGGTTGGCTTTGGATGTTATCTTCTTACAATAAAGAATTTAGAGAAGGATATCCTAAGTTTATGCAGAATGAATCTTGGCAAAAGAAAGATTTAGTATCTGCACTAGGTTCTTACGCAGAAATGAAACACGACACTATTTTATATGGCAAGTCTGTAATGGCTGAAGCAGGAGGTGGTATGGATATAGAGTCTTATTCATATGTAGAACCAAATATTGATTTATATGAAAAATTATCATGGCTCATTGAATACACAAAAATTAATTTAAAAGATAGGGATATACTTGATAATTCAGGAGAAGAAAAACTTGACAACTTCAAAGAAATGGTAGATTTTCTAATACTTTGTTCTAAAAAAGAATTGAATAATGAAGTTATATCTGAAGAAGAAAATCAAAAACTTGCCTACATTGGTGGCTGGATGGAAATGCTAATGATAGATTTCGTAGAATCAGTTGACGAAAATAGTGTTATGCACTGGTATGAAATATCTAATCCACAGGACAGAAGAATGCCTATAGTTGCCGATTTGATGAGGGTAGCAAGAAATTCAGTAGGACTTAAAGAAGGAGATATATTCTCTATAGCAACAGGAAAACCAGCAGAAATTTATGTAATTTATCCAGTAGGTGAAAAATTATACATGGGTCGTGGTGGAGTATTCACTTATTACGAATTTGTGGATAATAAAAGATTAGACGATAAAGAATGGCAAGAAATGGTATTTAAAGATGAGAAAGAATATCCAAGTTGGTATAAAGATATAATAAAAGAAGAAAAGCCTGAGTTTGAAGGCGGAGTAGAGGCTTATTGGTGAGAGAAGGAGGGAAACCTCCTTTTTTGTATATAAGTTGATATTTTGAATTTAATTTTATATTTACTTCTGCAAGACTCTTTATGCTTTCGCAACGCTTCTTAGTCGAGATGACACTATAAGAGGATTTCATTTAAGATTTACTATTGTTATTAGAATACACAAAGAAAATTTGTAAGAATTAAAGTCTATAGACGATTACAACCCCCCAACTGTCATTCCGAGCGGAAAACCCGAAGGGTTTGAAGTCGAGGAATCTACCTGTAGAGGAGTCGTACTGTACATATAAATAGAAATCTTTTCTTGAACTTTTTCACCACTTTTTTTATTTTAAACTTTACATATTCTCTCCACGACATGCAGATCCTTCGACTACAGAAATCTTGACAGATTTATTTCGCTCAGGATGACATGGGAGGGGAAAAATTTTCTCCATCACATGCAAGACTCTTTATGCGTTCACAACGTTTCATAGTCGAGATGACAGTTGACGGAGATTTCATTTAAGATTTACTATTGTTATTAGAATATACAAAAGAAAATTCGCAAGAATTGAAACCTATAGACAATTACAACCCCTACAACTATCATTTTGAATGTAAAGCCTAAAACGCTTAATATTTTCATTATAAAATTCTAAAATCTAAATCAAAATTTCCAATAAAACCTTTATGTTGTATAATAAAAGAAATGTTTTTGTTTAAAATGTTATAATTAATATAGGTGATAATATGTTATTAGATTTAGTTAAAAAAAGACGTAGTATTAGAAAATTTACTGATGAACCTGTTACTAATGAGGATATTAAAAAAATTATTGAGGTGGCTCTGCATGCTCCTACTGCTAAAAATCTAAATCCTGTTAGATATATTGTGGTAAGGGACAAGGATAGGCTAAAGGAGCTTTCTAAATTCAAAAAAGTTGGTGCTCATTTTATCGATGGTGCTAGTGTGGCAATTGCAATTGTTACAGATACGGAAATTTCACCTGTTACTAATCACCAAGATGCTTCTATTGCTGCGAGCTTTATTATGCTACAGGTGGCAGAGATGGGTCTGGGTGCTACTTGGGCGAATGTTACTACTTCTGTAAATGCTGATGGACGTGCTGCTAAGGATGTTTTGAGAGAGTTTTTTAATTTGGATAATAAGTTTGATGTTGAATGCATTATGGCGATTGGGCATCCTGCGGAGCAAAAGTCAGAGAAGATTGCTTTTAATTACGATGAAAATGTATTTGAGGATTTAGATGATATTAAATAATTTAGAGGAAACTGAAAAATTTGGACTTTTTTTAGGTCAAAATTTGCAAAGTGGCATGACAGTTTGTTTAAATGGTAATCTTGGTGCGGGCAAAACTACAATGACCAAAAGTATAGCCAAAGGACTGGGCATTGATGATTATGTAACTAGTCCGACTTTTACTATCGTAAATGAATATTATGGTTCTATTAATTTATATCATATTGACACTTATAGACTTGATGATGAAGCTGATGTAGACTATTTAGGATTTGATGAATATTTTTATTCTGATGGAGTGACTATAGTTGAGTGGGCAGAGAAGATTAGATATGCACTTCCTGAAAATTTTATTGAGTTGAATATTAGTTCTGATGGAAATAAAAGAAAAATTGATATTGTGGCTCATGGAGAGAGGGAAGAAGCATTAAAGGAGAAAATACATGAGAGTTTTGGGGATTGATACTTCAACAAAAACAACAGCTGTGGGTCTTGTAGAAGATGGAAAGACAATTGCAGAGTATAATTTAACTGGACTTACTTTTCATTCTGAGTCTGTTACCAATATGATTGAAGAAATATTTAAGAAATTTAATTTTAAATTAAGTGATATTGATTTAATTGCTGTCGGCATTGGACCAGGTTCATTTACTGGCCTTAGAATTGGCATAACTGTTGCAAAAGTACTGGCATTTACATTGCAAAAGGATATTGTAGGAGTATCTTCACTTGTAGCAAATAGTATGAGAGACAGTGGCGTAGTGGCTGCTTTGGCTGATGCTAAAAGAAATAAATTGTATGCTTCTATTGTGAATAATGAAAACCAATTAGAAATACTAATGGAAGATGAAATAATATCAGTAGAAAATTTTAAAAATATTTTATCAAAATATGAATTTATTACTTTAACTGGTATAGATGCACCTAATTTTATTGATAATTTTGAAAATGCAAAGTTAAGTTTAAATTTAGAAATGAGCGGGGCAAGTGTAGCAAAACTTGGTATTATAGAATATGAAAAAAGAGGTGCAGATAATACATTTAGTATTGTTCCTAATTATTTGAAACTGTCCCAAGCTGAAAAACAATATGAAAAAAACAAGAATAGCTAATATAAAAGATATTGATAAAATTTATGAAATAGAGAAAGAAACTTTTAAAAATCCTTGGTCAAAAGAGTCCATATATTATGAGATATATGAAGATGAGCTTTCTGATGTAATTGTAATTGAAGAAAATGGAGAAGTTGTGGCATATATTGGGTATATGATTATCTTTGATGAAATTCATATAGCTAATGTAGCTGTTGCTCAAAAATCACGTGGTTGTGGTTATGGAAAGTTACTTTTAGAGGAAATTTGTAAATTTGCAGATGAACATGATAAAAAACTAACATTAGAAGTAAATGCACACAATGATGTTGCAATTTCACTTTACAAAAAATATGGATTTAAAAGTTTTGGTACACGAAAAAACTATTATGGGCAGGGAGAAGATGCTCATATAATGTGGAGGGAGTGAATAATAGATGAAAGTTTTGGCGATAGAGTCTTCATGTGACGAAACCTCTGTTGCAGTATTAGAAGATGGAAGAGAGATTCTATCTAATATTATTGCAACGCAAATTGAAACTCACAAAAAATTTGGCGGTGTAGTGCCTGAGGTTGCTTCTAGACAGCATGTTGAAGCGATTAACACAGTATTAAAAGAAGCCCTAGATACGGCAGGTGTTAGGCTAGATGAAATAGACATAGTATCTGCGACAAAAGGGCCAGGATTAATAGGTGCTCTTTTAGTGGGACTAAGTGCAGGCAAAACAATAGCAATGGCTATAGATAAGCCTTTTGTAGGTGTAAATCATATAGTGGGACATGTTTGTGCAAATTATATTTCGTTCAAAGATTTAGAACCGCCATTTGTAGGTCTTATAATTTCTGGTGGACACACATATCTTATCGAAGTAAAAGATTATGTAGATTTCACGCTTCATGGTAGAACCCAAGATGATGCAGTCGGTGAAGCCTTCGACAAAGTGGCAAGAAGTTTGGGACTTGGTTATCCAGGGGGTCCGTTAATTGATAAATTGGCAAAAAAAGGAAAAGAGACAATTGAATTTCCACGTGTCATGATAAAAGAAAATAATTATGACTTTTCATTTAGCGGTTTAAAGACAGCGGTATTAAACTATCTAAATTCAAAAAAACAGAAAAATGAAGAAATAATTGTAGAAGATGTTTGTAAATCTTTCCAAGAAGCCATAGTTGATGTCTTGTTAGAAAAAACATTTAGACTTGCTGAAGAAAAGAATTTGGACAAAATTGTACTATGTGGTGGAGTGTCTGCTAATTCAAGGATAAGGGAAGCTTTCCTTGAAAGAGCAAAAATAGAAGACAAAAAAATATATTATCCAGATATTAAATTGTGCACAGATAATGCAGCGATGATTGGCTCAGCTGCCTTTTATACTTACAAAAGTGGAAAGGTAGAAGAAGAAAATTTTGCTAATCCTAACTTAGGTCTATAAGATAAAGTTAATCAGATTATATATTATATATTAATTAAAAATGAAATTTTGGATTTCTCTTGATTGAAATGTCAGGTAAAGTCCAAAATTTTTTTATTTTTGGGAATACTACTAATTGTCATTCCAAGAAAGATGGAGTCGTCGTGTACTCAATGGAAAGGGAAACAACAACCCAGCAACCGTCATTCCGAGTAAAAGAAAAAGCGTGAGAATTTTCTGTAATCTCCTTGTACTCGAAGAGTGAGGAATCTGCATGTATAATAGCCACTTTGTAGAAATAAATAGGGAACTAATCTTAAAAAATAAAAAGAAAAAGTTCTAAGAAAAAAATGTAAATAGAGTGACAACTTCTCAATCTGTCATTCCGAGCGGAAAACCCGAAGGATTTGAAGTCGAGGAATCTGCCTGTGTAGGGGTAGCTTTGTAAAAATAAATAGAAGTGTTTTCTTATTTTTAATATTACATTTGCTATTTTACCATTACATGTTTTTCCATCACATGCAGACTCTTTATGCGTTCGCAACGCTTCTTATTCAGGATGACTTAATAAGCTAAAATTTACTTCTGACCAAAAAGCATTTTCTATCCAATATAATGTCATAAAATAATTAATTATTTAAACTATAATATATTATTTATGCTACAATTGATTTATCAAACACATAAGAGAGGCTTAGAATGGAAAAAATTTTAAATTAAAAAAACAGAAATTTCTATTATTTGGTGTAATATCTATATTATTCTTATCTCAAAACATATATGCTTTAAATGACACCAAAACTACATCAGAAATAACTAATAATGTAGAAAACGAATTCAACTCAAACTACATATCTAAGACTAAGATAGAAGGGTATATTTACTTGCAAATTACCACAAGTAAATATGGGTATCTAAGCAATAATGAGAGTAAATATATTATTTATTACAATCCAAACAAATTTAAAGATGTAAAAGATGTATTAGAAAAGCTAAATGTCGCTCATCCAATTTATGGTTATGATTTTCATAAACAGATACCTTGGTATATTGATGAAAAGTTTGATAGATCAAAAAAGGAATGGCAATATTACGCGAAAGCTATTTTTGTGCCTATAAAAGATATCTTTATTGGTGGAGAAAGAATTAAAAATTTTTATGAGATTTATTTTGTATCTCCAGATAATTATATAATGCACTTTGAAAAATATGCCATAGGAATTGAATCTATAAATGGAGATTTACTTTTTCATCTCAATAAAGAAAGAAGACCTCATTTCAAATATCGTGATATTGAATTTCCTGAAATAAAAGTAAAACCTGGCTATAAATTTATATCTTGGATAGATATAAGAGAAAAAGAAATAAATCTAGATGACGATATTAAGAGTACTAGTATATATGCTAAAGTCGAAAAATTAGATGATGTAATTATAGATGACGGAAAAACTACAAAACCAGAAGGTTATGTAGAGGTCTTTTTTAATCTTGGGCATGCAGCCGAGCACAAAGAAAATATTTCATTAAAATATTTTGTCAAAAAAAATACAGATATTTCAGACAAATTACCAATCACTAAAGAACAAGATATATTACTAAAAAAAGGGTATAGTTTGGGAAAAGAAATTTGGACTGAATCTATAAAACATATTTATGATGAAGACACAAAATATAATTTGAACTACAATTATGCAGGAGATATAATAGATAGATATCTACCGGGTTATTTAAAAATAAAATATAAAGCTCGTGAGTAGAAGATAGAATCGGAAGAAAATAAATTTCCAATTATTGAATACATAAATCTAGATGCAAAATTAAAAGTATCTGATGTTGGATTTCCCAATTTGAAAATAAAAAAAGGCTATAAACTAGGGAAACCAAGCTGGATAATGGATTCAGACACTCAAATTATCGATAGAGATATTGTGTTTAAAGCAAATATAATCCCTGATAAGGCAACTAATGATAAACTTGAACATAAAATATTATAAATTCTCATAAAAAATAATTTTTAAAACAGATGGCAATGGATATATAAATGGAACAAAAGAATATATTGTTGATAGTAATGATATAAATAATCTAAAAAATATAAATTATCCAAAGCCAATTGGATATGATGGTTATAAATTTCAAAAATGGGAAATTATAGACGATAATTTATTTTCTAAAAATGAAGACACTGTAATTGTGGCAAAATTTATAAAAGAATTGGATAAAGGTTTATCGGATGATTTTAGAATAAAAAGAAGGTCTATATATTTAGACTCTAGTAGAAAAATAAAAAGAAAATCATTTTAAAAATTGGTTATGACAAAGTAAAAATTGAAAATGAATCTATAAAATATTTACAGAATTTAGATTCCCCTCCATTTATTTATAACAATCGCACAATGTTACCAATAAGGAGTGTAGCAGAATTACTGGGATTTAAAGTAAAATGGGATGAAAATACTAAATCAGCAAAACTAATTAAAGACAAAACTGTAGTAATAATACCAAAAGACAGCAACAAAATATTAGTAAATGATAAAATATATTTTACAGATACAAAATCTATCATCAGAAATAATCGCTTTATGCTCCCAATTGGAAACATATCAAGGGCATTGGGCTTAAAAGATGATGAAGATATAATTTGGAAAGAAGATACGCAAGAAATTATTTTAAATATATAAAGAAGAAACATCCAATATCAATTGGGTGTTTTTTGTTTAATTTTTAATTTCAAAATTTTATCTAATTTTTATTAACAGTCCTAAAAAATGTTATAATAAAAGTTGGAGGTCGATATGATAGATATTTTAAAAGTTTTTATACTTGGTATTATAGAAGGTTTGACAGAATTTTTGCCTGTTTCTTCAACGGGCCATTTAATTATAGCTGATGCTTTTATTAAACTTGAGCCAAAGTCTTTTTCAAATGCTTTTAATGTAATTATTCAGCTTGGAGCTATTCTTGCTGTGTTTTACTTATATTTTTATGATATTAATCCAATTGCTAAGGGAAAACTTGTACAAGAAATTGGCGAAGAGAAATACAATGAGCTAAGTTTTAAAGAGAAATTTAAATACAGAGATATGTCAACTATGCGTTTAATTGCAAAGATAATTGTTGGATTTTTGCCAGCGGCTTTTTTTGGTTTTTTGTTAGATGATTTAATAGATGCATATCTTTTTAATACTACTACTGTTTCTATTGCTCTTGTATTTTATGGAATTGTTATAATTTTTATGGAAAAAAGAAACAAGGAAAAGTCGTTTAAATATGAGTCATTAGATGATATTGGAATTAAAACTGCTCTTGTTATTGGTTTTTTTCAGTGTCTTGCAATGGTTCCAGGGACATCACGTTCAGCGGCTACTATTATAGGTGCTATGATTATGGGGTGTTCTAGAACTAGTGCTGCAAAATTTTCTTTTTATCTTGCTGTGCCAACAATGCTTGGTGCTACTTCTCTTAAAATTATAAAAATGGGATTTGCATTTAGTGCTTGGCAATGGTTTTTGATTATATTAGGTGGAGTTATTTCTTATATTGTTGCAATTGTGGTAATAAAACAATTTTTGGGGTATATAAGAAAACACGATTTTATTCCCTTTGGTATTTATAGAATAATACTTGGGACATTAATTTTATTTTTAGGATACTTTAATATAATCTAAGGAGGAATTATGAAAGATTTTAAGGTAGGAGTAGTACAATTAAGAGCTACTAGTGACAAAGATGAAAATATAGATAAAATGAAGTCTTATGTGACTGAGGCAGCGAAAAAAGGAGCAGATATTGTTGCACTGCCTGAAATGTGGAACTGCCCTTATCAAAATTCATATTTTCCAAAATTTGCTGAAACTGAATGCGAAAAAACTTATATTTCAATGCAGGAGGTCGCTAGAGAAAATAATATTTATTTAGTTGGCGGCTCAATTCCAATAAAAGAAGACGGTAAAATATACAATAGGTCTTTTGTATTTGATAGAGATGGCAACGAAATTTACAAATATTCAAAAATTCATCTTTTTGATATTGAAGGATTTTCTGAGTCTGATACAATATCAGCTGGTAAGAGTTTGGGACTTTTTAAAACAGAATTTGGAAATTTTGGGCTTGCAATTTGTTTTGACTTGAGATTTCCTGAAATATTTGAAGATATGAGAAATTTGGGAGCAGAAGTTTTCTTTGTACCATCTACTTTTTCTGTGAGAACAGGCGAAAAAGCGTATCATCTATTGAATAGAGTGCGTGCCATAGATAATCAAAGTTATTTTATCACACCTGCTATGGCTAGGGATAATGAACTTTCAAAGAATGCTTTTTCACATTCTTTGGTAGTTAAACCTAGTGGAGAAGTAATGCTAGATATGGGAACAGATGAAGGTCTAGAAGTTGTAGAGATTAGATCTCATGTAATAGAAAAAGAAAAGAAATATATGCCATTAGATAGATCTAGAGAAAATAGAAAAAATAATTAATGACAGTCAGCATTATGAGCTGGCTGTTTTTAATTGCAAAAATTTTATAGAATATTTTGGTTCTATTTATATTAATTTTATAGATAGGTATTAAAGAATTATTTAAATTAGAGAATTAAAAGATATTTTTATTCCTTTGCTACCCAATAAATAGTGTTTAAATTAGAAGTATTAATTAAAAAACAATCATTTATTTTAAAATTAAAAAATATTTATCTCTAATTTGTGTAATTATTTTTCTTTTTTTATATTTTTAGGTTTTTTGAGTTACAATTTGTAAATAAAAGCATTATAATATGGGTATAATTAAATTATCGATGATTAAGAGAGGTCATCGTTTTATTTTATATTATATCTTATATCGCTACTTATTTTATTTTTTATGCAAATAAATAGAAATTTATCACAGTAAAATGATTTACTGGTATTATATTCTATTATTGAAGATATTTTAGTGATATAATTAATTATAGTGCTTTATAGGGGGTGATTTGGTGTCAACAGATGCTGTAAAAAGAGTCAGAGACTCTGAAGCAGATGCTAAAAAAATCATTGATGATGCGAATTCAAAATCAAAAGAGATTATTGAATCTGCTAAGATCGATGCCAAACAGGCCTATGATGATTTAGTTTCAAAGGCCAAAGAAAACCGTGCTCATATTCTTGAGAAGGCAAGAGTAAAGGGTGAAAAAGACAGCATACCGATAATTGATGAGGCTAAGGCAGAAATAGATGATTTATCTAATATTGATGTTAATTTAGCTTCGAATGCAATTAAATCAGTTGTAGAGAGGATTGTGAATAATAATGGCAATAGTTAAAATGAAAAAATTTAACCTCTTTACCTTTGATGAAAATAGAGAAAAGCTTTTGGATAGATTTCAGAAGTTTAATTATGTTCATCTTGTGGAAACTGATGTGGAAGATGGTTTTGATGAGGAATTTTCTAGACCAAAGTCATCTGAGGAACTTATTGAGATTGATAATAAAATTAAGAGATCTAAAGATGATATAGACCTTCTACTTAAGTTTAAAGATAAAGAAAATTTATTGAAAAGCTTAAAAGAGGGTGTCGAGGATATAAGTCTAGAGGAATTAGAAGAGAAAGCTATTAGTTTCCCTTTTGAGAAAATTGATGGTGAGATAAAGTCTTTAATCAATCAAAAGGATAAAAACAAGAGTGAAATTCAAAATATAGATTCAAAAATTGCAGATTTAAAGCCGTGGAAGAAGCTTGATTCTTCTATGGACGATATTAATTCTCTCGATTCTGTAAATGTTTACACAGGAACCGTGTCATCAAAGTATGCACAGGAGTTCGAAGAAGAGATTTTAAAATTTGATCTTATGCATGTTGAGAGAGTTTCACAAGACAAGAATTATTATTACTATTTGATTATTGCAGATTTTTCTATTGATAAAGAGGTTAAAGAACTTCTGACAACTTATGGTTTTACTCCATTAAGTATCAAGGCAGAAGATAGAGTTATTGATAAAATCAATTTTTATGAAAATTTAAAAAAAGATTTAAGTGACAAAAATAATAATATTGATGAAAATTTAAAAAAGTATTTGGTATATTTAGATGACTTCAAGATAAGTTATGAGTTTTATCGCAACGAAAAAATAAAGATTATGTCGGAGTCGAAGTTTTTAAAGACTACAGAACTTGACCTTATTGAGGGTTATGTTCCAGATAATAAATTAAAAGATTTTGAGTCTGAAGTTCAAAAAGTTTGCGGTGAAAATTATTATTTAAGTGGCAAAGATGCAAATAAGGATTCGAAAGATGTGCCAATTTTACTTAAAAATAATTCTTTTGTAAGTCCTTTTGAGTTAATGACAGAGATGTATGCTATGCCTAAATACAATGAAATTGACCCGACACCATTTTTTGCACCTTTTTACTTTATTTTTGCTGGAATAATGGTTGGTGATTTTGGCTATGGTCTTTTAGTTTTTTTAGGTACTTTATTTGCTTTAAAAACTTTTAATTTAACTGAGAAGAAAAGGCGTTTTATTAAGTTTTTTAATTATCTTTCTATTTCTACAATAATTTTTGGACTTATTTTTGGTTCGTTTTTTGGAGGAATTATTGATTTGCCAAGTTTGATTGACCCGGCTGAGGATTCTACTTTACTTGTTATTATTTCTCTAATACTTGGTGGTATTCATATATTCTTTGCTTTGGGAATTAAAGCTTATATGAACTTAAGAGATGGAAAACCAAAAGATGCTCTTTTTGATGTAGGTTTTTGGTACATGGCTTTAATTGGCGTGATTGGATTTTTGTTAGGAGGTCCAATTGATATATTAATGCCATATAAAAAAGTGTTTTTGGCAGTCATGATAATTGGAATGATAGGTATTGTAGCTACAGGTGGACGAAGTGAAGAGTCTACGGCAGGTAAAATTGGATGGGGAGTATATTCTCTTTATGGGATAACTTCTTATCTTGGTGATTTTGTTTCATATCTAAGACTAATGGCTTTAGTTTTATCGGGCTCGTTTTTGGGCCTTGCTATCAATATGATTGCAGGAATGTTATTCGGTTCTGGAATTATAGGAAAAATTTTTGCAATTTTAATTTTTGTAGCATTTCAACTTTTTAATGCATTTCTTTCTTATTTGTCAGCTTATGTGCATACAGCTAGGCTTACTTATGTAGAGATGTTTAATAAGTTCTATGAAGGTGGCGGAATACCTTTCAAGAAGATGATAGAAAATTCAGATTATTTTAATATAGACTAGGAGGAGAAATATGTTTAATGAGTTAATATCACAATATGGCGGACTAATGATGGGAGCAATTGGTATATTTTTGGCAGTTGCACTTGCGGGTGCTGGTTCCGCTAAAGGTGTAGGAATGGCAGGGGAAGCTGCGGCTGGTGTTGTAATTGATGAACCAGACAAATTTGGTAAGTCATTAGTTTTACAATTATTGCCAGGTACACAAGGTTTATATGGTTTCGTTATTGGTCTATTTATTTTATTTAGATTATCGGTAGATACTCCTGTGGATACAGGATTTATGTATATGGCAAGTGGTGCAGTTATTGGACTTGCTGGTTTAATTTCTGCCATTTCTCAAGGAAAGGTTTCTGTAGCTGGTATTAATATACTAGCAAAAAATGAAGAGCAACAAGCTAAAGGTATCATTTTTGCAGTAATGGTTGAGCTTTATGCTATCCTTGCTTTTGCAATTTCTTTCTTTATATTATTTAGAGCCTAGGTGATACTATGGCTGGATTAGATAACATATTGGCGAAAATTAAAGATGATGCAGAAAAACAAGCAGATGTTATCGTTAAAGAAGCAGAAGCAAAAAGAGAAAATATTATAGCGAGTGGTAAGGATAAGGGCAGAAAAGCCGTTTATCAAATTTTAAGAACAACTCGTGAAGATAGAAACAATATCTTGATGCGTGCTTCTTCTCAAGCTAAGTTAAAAGCTAGAGATATGATAATTACGGCAAAACAGTCTAAAATTGATGAGGTTTTAAATAAAGTTTTGCATGAGCTTGATAATTTAAGTGAAGAAGAATTTATTAATTATGTTAAGAATAATTTAAAAGAGATAAATTTGAGCGAAAAAGATGTAATAGATGTTCCAAAAAAATATAGAGAAGCTATAAAAACAGCAAATCTCGGTGTTACTGTTTCAGATAAAGATGTTCAAAATGGTTTTAAATTGCACAAAGATAATGTTTTGTATAATGGCGATTTTGAATCTATACTAGAGTCTTCAAGAGAAGATTTAGAAAAAGATTTAGCGGAAGAACTCTTTGATAATTAGGAGGTCATTTATGGATAGAAATAAATTTATCCAAAGTTCGGCACGTGTCCGCATTCTTGAAAAAAAACTCTTAAAAAATGAAAATTTTATGAGATTATCAGAGCAAGAATCACTAAAAGATACGCTTAGAGCTTTAACGGATACAGTTTATAATGAATATTTGAATAAACTTGAGTCTCCTACCAAATACGAAGATATGCTGTCAAATGAGCTTACAAAACTATTTAGAGATTTATATGAACTATCACCTGAAGATACTCCAGTTGATATGGTAAGCCTTAAATATTTTTATCACAATATGAAAGTTTTGATAAAAGAAAATATTCAGAAAGAAGACTTTTCGCATCTGTATATTTTGGTGAAGGATTTTGACTTAAAAAATTATCGTGAAGCTCTAAAGAAAGAAATTTCTAGAGATAAGTATCAAGAAATGCTATTAAACGCTAAAGAACTTTACGAAGAGACTCATGATCCTCAAATTATTGATGTATTTTTTGATAATGAGTATTTTAGAGAATTGTTAGAAATAGCAGAAGAGTCTAAAGTGGATTTATTTATACGATATGTTAAAAATTTAATTGACTTTACTAATATCAGGACACTTTTAAGAGTAAAATCCGAAGGTGCTGGTAGTGAATTTCTCACAAATGTGTTGATAGATGGAGGAAATATCTCTAAAGATTCATATTATTATCTTTTGAAAGCAGATTTAAATGATAGTGATACTTTGAAAAAACTAGAAATTTATAAATATGTAAAAGAAGGACTTGAAAATTATAAAGAAAACAAGACTTTGACAGATTTTGAATTAGAAATGGACAATTATTTTATAGATTTAATTAAAGAGGTAAAATATATTACTTTTGGTCCAGAGGTTATTTTCGCATATGCTCTAGCAAAAGAAATGGAAATAAAAAACTTGAGAATAGTTTTGGTTTCTAAATTAAATGGGCTTGATAAAGAATTTATCAGAGGAAAGTTGCGTGATAATTATGTATAAAATAGCAGTAATAGGAGATAAAGACTCTGTCCTATCTTTTAAAGCTATTGGTGTAGATGTATATGTAGCATATGAGAAAGACAAGGCAAGAGCTATTGTAGATAAACTCTCAAAAGACGACTACGGAGTTATATTTATCACAGAAGAATTGGCAGCTAAAATACCAAACACTATTTCAAGATATGACGATAAGCTTGTACCGGCAATTATTTTGATACCGTCTAATAAAGGTAGTCTTGGAATTGGAATGGAAAAATTAAATAAAAATGTAGAGAAAGCAGTAGGAGCTAATATATTGTAAGGAGGAGCTTTATTGAAATCAGGAAAGATAATTAAAGTATCCGGACCACTTGTAGTGGCAGAAGGCATGGAAGATGCCAATGTCTATGACGTGGTTGAAGTTTCAAAAGATAAATTAATAGGCGAAGTTATAGAGATGAGAGGAGATAAGGCTTCTATTCAGGTATACGAAGAAACAACTGGTATTGGACCTGGAGATGATGTTTATACAACTGGAGCACCTCTTTCTGTAGAACTTGGACCAGGCATGATAGAAGAAATGTTTGATGGAATACAACGTCCTCTTGAAATGCTAAAAGATGAAGCTGGAGACTTTTTAAAAAGAGGAGTAACTGTAAATCCACTAAATAGGGAAAAGAAATGGGAGTTTTCACCACTTGCAAAAGTTGGGGATGAACTAGTAAGTGGCGATGTTCTTGGTACAGTAGAAGAAACAGCTGTTGTTACTCATAAAATAATGGTGCCAAATGGTATAAAGGGAAAATTAAAAGAAATAAAGAGTGGTTCATTTACTGTAGTAGATACTATAGCAGTTCTAGAAACAGAAAATGGCGATAAAGAACTTACTATGATGCAAAAATGGCCCGTTAGACGTGGGCGACCTTTTGCAAAAAAAATTGACCCTAAAGAACCTTTAGTTACAGGTCAAAGAGTTATCGATACATTTTTCCCAATAACTAAAGGTGGTACGGCGGCAATTCCAGGTCCTTTTGGATCAGGAAAAACAGTAGTACAACATCAACTTGCCAAGTGGGCAGATGCTGAAATTGTAGTATATGTAGGATGTGGCGAACGCGGCAACGAAATGACTGATGTATTGATGGAATTTCCTGAACTTATTGATCCAGACACAGGCGAGTCAATAATGAAGAGGACGGTTTTAATTGCAAATACATCAAATATGCCCGTAGCTGCACGTGAGGCTTCGATTTATACAGGAATTACAATTTCGGAATACTTTAGAGATATGGGTTATTCTGTTGCTATGATGGCTGACTCTACATCCCGTTGGGCAGAAGCTCTTCGTGAGATGAGTGGGCGTCTTGAAGAGATGCCTGGTGATGAGGGTTATCCTGCTTATCTTGCATCTAGAATTGCAGAGTTTTATGAGAGAGCAGGACGTGTCATTGTAAATGGAGCAGAAGAAAGAGAAGGAGCTTTATCTGTAATTGGTGCGGTTTCTCCTCCAGGTGGAGATATTTCTGAGCCTGTTACACAAAATACTTTGAGAATTGTTAAAATATTCTGGAAGCTCGACTATGATTTATCTTATCAACGTCACTTCCCGGCTATTAACTGGATAGATTCATATTCTTTATATCAAACAAAAATAGATAAATATTTAGATGAGAATTTAAATGATGCATTTTCTGCTAACAGAAAAAGAGCAACAGCATTATTGCAAGAAGAAACAGGCCTTTTGGAAGTAGTTCGTCTAGTAGGGCGTGATACATTATCTGAAAAAGACCAATTAAAACTTGATATAACAAAGTCAATCAGAGAGGACTTTTTACAACAAAATGCATTCCATGATGTAGATACCTATTGTCCTTTAGAAAAACAGTATAAAATGCTCGATACAATTTTATACTTTTATGACAAATCACTAGAAGCTTTAGATAAAGGCGTTTACTTCTCTGAAATTGAATCTCTAGATGTAAAAGAAAGAATTGCAAGAATGAAATATGTTGACAACGAAAAATTGGAAGAAATTGATTCGATAAAAGAAGAGATAGATAATTCATTGAAAGATTTAGAAATAGGAGGTGCCGAAATAGATGCTTAAAGAATATAAATCAGTAACGGAAGTAGTTGGCCCTCTTATGGCAGTAGAAGGTGTCGAAGGAGTTACTTACGAGGAACTTGTAGATATTGAAATACAAACAGGAGAAAGAAGACGTGGTCGTGTTATAGAAATAGAAGGCGACAAGGCCATGGTACAAATATTTGAAGGTTCAAGTGGTATTAACCTTCAAGATACTAATGTTAGATTTTTAGGAAAGCCTCTAGAGCTTGGAGTATCACCTGATATGATAGGCAGAGTCTTTGATGGGCTTGGGGCACCTATTGATGGTGGGCCTAAAATAATTCCCAAAGAAAAAATAGATATAAATGGTACTGCAATAAATCCAGTATCAAGAGACTTTCCATCAGAATTTATTCAAACGGGAATATCTGTAATTGATGGTCTAAACACTTTAGTTAGAGGACAAAAACTTCCAATATTTTCAGCAGCAGGACTGCCACATAATGAGCTTGCTGCACAAATTGCAAGACAAGCAACAGTGCTTTCAGGCGGAGACTTCGCTGTAGTTTTTGCAGCTATGGGAATCACATTTGAAGAAGCACAGTACTTTATTGATGACCTTACAAAAACAGGAGCCATTGATAGATCGGTATTATTTATAAATTTAGCAGATGACCCTGCAATAGAAAGACTTGCCACTCCTAAAATGGCACTAACTTGTGCAGAATATTTGGCGTTTGAGCAAAACAAACACGTACTTGTAATATTGACAGATATGACAAATTATGCAGAAGCCCTTCGTGAAGTTTCTGCAGCGAGAAAAGAAGTACCAGGAAGACGTGGATATCCAGGTTATTTATATACAGACCTTGCAGGTATTTATGAAAGAGCGGGTAAAATCAAAGGTAGAAATGGTTCTATAACACAAATACCAATTTTGACAATGCCTGAAGGTGACATAACTCACCCAATACCTGACCTTACTGGATATATAACAGAAGGACAAATAATACTTTCCACAGAACTTTATAAACAGGGACTTGAGCCGCCAATAAATGCCATACCATCATTATCAAGACTTAAAGACAAAGGTATAGGCAAAGGAAAAACTCGAGAAGACCATGCAGATACGATGAACCAAATATATGCAGCATATACTGCCGGTAAAGAAGCAAAAGAACTTTCTGCAATATTAGGAGAAACAGCCCTTTCAGAAACTGATAAAGCTTTTGCCAAATTTGCTGAAAAATTTGAAGAAAGATATGTATCGCAAGGTTTTGAGACTAATAGAGCAATTGAAGAAACACTAGACATTGGGTGGGAACTTCTTTCACTAGTTCCTAAGAGAGAACTTAAGAGAATTGATGACGAATTGATAGAAAGATTTTATCTAGGAGAAAAAGAGGCTGTAGAGGCAAATAACAATTCGGATATAGAAGGTACTCAAATAAATGAAGCAGAGGAAAATAAAATAGAAAATGAGGGATTATAATGGCAAAGATGAATATAAATCCCACAAGAATGAATCTGTCAATATTAAAAGACAGGCTCGAAACCTCAACCAGAGGACATAAGCTTTTAAAAGATAAACAAGATGAGCTCATGAGGCAATTTATCAATCTCATAAAAGAGAACAAGAAACTCAGAGAAGAAGTAGAAGAAAAATTACAAGAATCCTTCAAATCTTTTTTGATGGCGTCTGCAACAATGAGCCCTCAAATGTTAGAAGAAGCAATAGCACTACCCACTATGAAGACTTTTGTAGATATACAAAAGAAAAATGTAATGTCAGTAAATGTACCAAAGATGAGTTTTAAAACTGAAAAAATATCAGAAAATGCTTCGAGATATCCCTATGGATATGCACAAACAACTGCTGACTTGGACTTTGCTATAGAAGATCTTACAGAAGTTATGGACGAGCTTTTAGAATTAGCACAAAAAGAAAAAGCAGCCCAGTTAATGGCAGATGAAATTGAAAAAACAAGAAGGAGAGTTAATGCTCTAGAGTATAAGACAATACCAGACTTGAAAGACACCATAAAATATATAAGAGCAAAGCTTGACGAAAACGAAAGAGCCAATATAACAAGACTTATGAAAGTCAAGGATATAATATCAAAAGAAGAATTGAAAGAACCAAAAACTGAAAAGATAAACAAAGCTCTAGTGTAAATAATGTAAAAAGAAGAACGATAATTTATGAAAAGATTAGTTGTCATTTTTGTAATAATTGTTGTACTTTGTAATAATACTGTGTTTGCGGCTAAATAAAAAACTCAAAAAAAAATAATGAAGTAGTAATTTCTATTTATGACAGTATAGATGAATATTAGCAAGAGAAGCAAGATGAAGTCTGCAAATACTCATTTGGAAAACTACTAACATTAGAACTTGTTTTTATCAGGAAACATGATGGAAATAATGAAGACTATTATTATTTAATATTCGATAAAACAATTCGTTATTTTATAGTAAATAATCCTAATATCCAACGCGAGATTTTTATTTATTCAGGGATAAATAGAGAGAGTATCAGAAAAAAGATATAAAATACCTGAATTATATATGATATTGAAAATTTTATAGAGTTTAATTATATTAAAAATGAAAAAGGTCGGAATATCCGATCTTTTTTGTTGCCAAAATCTATTTTTAGTGGAAGATTGTATATTATATTTATTCAAATAATAAAACTAAATATTATAAGAAATCTCTACTAAAAAGCGTGCCAACGCATAAAGAGTCTTGCTTGTAATGGAGAGAACTTTTCCCCTACCATGTCATCCTGAGCGAAAGAAATCTGCCAAGATTTCTGAAGTCGAAGGATCTGCATGTAGTGGAGAGAATCTGTAGAGTTTCAAATAAAAAGTATTCAAACACCCAAACCACGAACAATCATAGCAAAAAGTCGAAAAAGATTTTTAACTGTTTGAGCGTAAGCGAGTTTTAAAAATCCGTCTTTTTGCGAGGTAAAGAAAAACTAAAGAGGCTAAAACTTTGTCTAAAAAAGGCGTGGGGGCTTGGTTGGTAGCTCGAAGGAAAGGAAAGGGGGCCTCGCAGCGGAAGCGGAATGCCCACTTTCCTTCCTTCGAAAGAATAATAAGATGGCAGTATAAAAAAATATTTATTAAAAAGACTTCTATTAATTTTTACAGAACGGCTACTCTACAGGCAGATTCCTCGACTACGAACCCTTTGGGTTTTCCGCTCGGAATGACAGTTGTAGGGGTTGTCGTTGATCTTTCCAATGTCATCTCGACTAAAAAGCATAGCGAACGCATAAAGAGTCTTGCATATAGTGGGGAGAATATTCCCTCTCCCATGTCATCCTGAGCAAAAGAAATCTGTCAAGATTTCTGTAGTCGGAGGATCTGCATGTGGTGGAGAGAATCTGTATAGTTTCAAATAAAAAGTATTCAAACACCCAAACCACGAAATAAGATGGTTTAATCTTATATAAGTGATATTACTATAACTTTTTTCATACAACGCACTAAATTATGGTATAATGTTATTAATTTTTATGGAGGTGTATTATGCGAGCAGTTATAACAGTTGTAGGTATTGACCGAATTGGAATTGTATATGAAGTAGTAAAAAAAATGGTAGAGTTTGAATTAAATATCGTAGATATCACTCAAACAATTTTAGATGACTATTTTACCATGATAGTTGTAGTTGATTTAACTAAAATGAATGCTGAGTTTCCTGAAGTGGTAGATGCATACGAAAAACTAGGCGAAAAGTTGGGTCTATCTATTAGAGTTCAACATCAAGGTATTTTCGAAAAAATGCATCAAATTTAATGGAGGATAGTTATGGATAAAAATAAAATACTGGAAACTGTCCGCATGCTCGATCAAGAAAATCTAGATATCAGAGCCGTAACTTTGGGGATATCGCTTTTAGATTGTATTGATAGTGATGGGGAAAAAGCACGCGAAAAAATTTATAAAAAAATCGTCAAATATGGAAAAAATTTAGTAGAAAAGGCTAATGAAATTGGCAAAAAATACGGAGTTGAAATTGTTAATAAAAGAGTATCGGTTACTCCAATTTCACTTATTGCTGCTGCATCAAATGATGATAATTATGTAGAATTTGCGAGGACTTTAGATAAGGCAGCCAAAGAAATTGGTGTTGATTTTATTGGTGGTTTTTCGGCTCTTGTGCAAGGCGAGATGACAGAATCTGATGAAAAATTAATTAAATCTATTCCACTAGCACTTTCTAATACTGATTTTGTATGTTCTTCTGTTAATGTGGGAAATACAAAAATGGGACTAAATATGGACGCTGCAAAACTCATGGGTGATGTCATAGTAGAAACAGCACAAAAAACTAAAGATAATGATTCTATAGGTTGTGCAAAACTTGTTGTATTTGCAAATGCAGTGGAAGATAATCCATTTATGGCGGGAGCTTTTCATGGTGTAGGTATGGGCGATGTAGTTCTACATGTGGGAGTTTCTGGTCCAGGGGTGGTGAAATATGCAATTGAAAAAGTGCGTGACAAAGATTTCAATATTCTTTCGGAAACTATAAAAAAGACAGCTTTCAAAATAACTAGACTTGGAGAATTGATAGGAAAAGAAGTGGCAAAAGAAATAGGAGTTAATTTTGGAACAATTGATTTGTCGCTTGCCCCAACACCTGTTATTGGAGATTCTGTTGCGAGAATATTAGAAGAAATAGGAATTGAAACTGTAGGCGGACATGGAACTACTGCGGCACTGGCACTTTTAAATGACGCAGTCAAAAAAGGCGGAATAATGGCATCGAATCATGTAGGTGGTCTCAGTGGAGCATTTATACCCGTGAGTGAAGATGAAGGCATGATTGCAGCAGCTCGAAGTGGTAAGATTTCTCTGGATAAATTGGAAGCGATGACTTCTGTTTGCTCAGTTGGGCTTGATATGATTGCAATTCCGGGAGATACTAAACCATCAACTATAACTGCAATGATAGCAGACGAAGCTATGATAGGAATAATAAATAATAAAACTACAGCAGTTAGGATTATTCCAGTTATTGGAAAAAATGTAAAAGAAGAGGCATATTTTGGTGGACTTCTAGGGTCAGCGCCGATAATGCCAGTGCATCCTGGTTCTTGTGACAAATTTGCCAATAGAGGAGGCAATATTCCTGCACCAGTACACAGTTTTAAAAATTAATTGCATAATTTTTGAGTATAAATTATTCGAAATAAAGTTATAAATTCAAATTTAATTATAATCAATATAGTATTGTAAAAATAGCATTTCTTAGGAGTGCTATTTTTTTTACACAAATGTAATATTGAATTGATTATAGTATTTTTCATATATTAATTTGGGGTATATATTAAATTACAATGATAGCACATAAAAAGTATTTATATTTTTCAATAGACAAACGATTTTGTTTATAAAAATTTCCATATCACTAATGATTAGTGCTCATATGTATTGTTTTCGTGCTTTTTCTGTGCTAAATTTATTGTATAAATTATTTTAATTTTGAGCTATTTTATAGCTCTGATATTTTATATGTAATTTTAAATTTTGTGAAATAATAAATATACTTATTTTATGAAATTTAGAATTAAAACTTAGGAGGGAAAATATGATACGACAGAAAAGGTTTATCACACTGTTTCTCGCAATTTTGTTATTGATAGGTACATTTCCTGTTAATATTTTTGCAGCAGTGGAAAAACCTAATTGGGACAATGCAGCATTAGAAGAGATTGATGCTAATTATTGGGCATTGCCCAAAACTACAAAACCAGTTTCTATAAGTACACAAGATCCAGTGAAGGTAACTTCTCTTGTATATGATGGAAACTATGTTAATGCTAAAGGTCAAACGGTGATTAGATTTGCATGGCAACATAGACAAACTGTTAAATCTAGTTACTGGCAAAAGGTTATTTTTAAATTTGATCCAGACCTTTTTAATAAGATTAATTGGAATGATACTAAAATTCACACTAAAAATGGTGATGTTTCATTTGGCTCTAATAATGCTGCAAATGCTAAACAGATTCCATTTTACGGTACTGGCGGCTTAATTGAAGGGTCATTTGGTGGTAAGGATATCAGAATTCCGATTGATATTGTATTAAATAGTGGCGTAACTGTAAATGATTTGAATAAAGACTATTTAATACAAAATCGTATTACTGATATGGCTGAGACTTCGGTGCTATCCAATTCTTTTGGAAATGGTCACACATATCAGTCTTATACAAAAGCTACCATGGTGCCTTTTGCTTCAGGTTCTTTTTCTAAGAGTTTACCGCAAAGGTATTATGATCAACCTGAAAAACTTGATATTTATGGTACTACAAGTTTTGCAATATATGATGATGTACAAAAAAAGGTACTTATATATTATGGATATCAAAAAAATGACACTTTAACAGGTAAGATGGATATAGTTGGTTTAAAACAAATAATACCGACTGCTTTTAAGAATATTTTGAAAACAGACCAAGATGGAAATGTGGGGCAAATATATCTTGCAGATTATAATTTAAGCAGATGGAATAATAATATCTCTATTAAATTTAAAAATTCAGATTTTAATAATGACGGTTCTAATGAGAGAATAATTTTTGCACCAAATGGTTTTAATAGAGAAGATAGTTTTAGAACAGTTACTATTCCTAAACTAAATGACTATGCAACTTGGGGTGCTACTAAGGACATAGTCCGTGTATACACTGTATTTGAATATAACATAGATGAAGAAAAGCTAGAGAAGTTATATGAAGAGGAAGATTTTCTTAAAAACTTTATAGCAACAACATCTTATGTAGTAGGTTCTGCCGATCAGTGGAAAGAATATAATTTAACTCTAAATGAAAATGTAAATATTCCGGCTGGTGGCAAATTACAAGTTAATTTTGAAACATCACTTAGCAAAAAGAATGCAGATATCATTGTAAAGGTTGGAGATAGATATTTTAGGTACAATAATTATCCTTATGCAGCTGATGCTGAAGGACAAATAGGTAATCTTTATTTTGATTCAACTACTAGTACTTCAAATAAATATAGAGAAACTCTACATGATGGTATGTCAATACCACAGGGTACGGATATTAAAATATACACTCTATCAGCTTATGATAAGAATACTAGTGCCAATATTACTCTAGGTGATAAGACTTTTACAGCTAATGCAGGACTAAATTCAGTTAAATTTGAAGATCTTTACGAGTCAAAAGAAAATATTGGTATTCAAATTCCAAGAAATGAGTTTAATCCAAAGGTTGATGAAATATTTACTGATTCAACTGAAATGACTGGTTACGCAAAGAGAGTAGAAGCTGATGTTTTAATAAGACAATTACTTCCAGCTTCCAAAAAAATTGATGTTAGAAGACCTACTGATAGTGTAGCCACACCAATTGATATCAATGGAACTCAATACGATGGATATAAATTTACATCTTCTAAATCTGACGGGACTTCTACTTTCAGTTTTGTTAAGGATGCACCTATAAAATTTAGAACAGTTAAACAAAATATATTTCCTGGAAAATGGGTAATTGAACAAGTTCAATCCAAAATAGATTTTGACTACAATGGTGGTATTTATAAATCTGGCACAACAAATATTGACCACGTTGAAAAAATTGTTCCTTTTAATAAAGAATATTATTACAATCCATCTACTGGAGAATTAAATCCTAATTATACTCCTAATGGTTTCGTGGGAGATAATATAAAATTAGAAGATAATGAAGGTAATAAATTAACTGGAGAGGCACTTGCTAAGAGACAGTTTATTTTTAAGGAAACTGAAAGCAATTACAAGACTAATATGCCTAAGCTTTTAAATGATTATGATAATAGTATGACTATTATTGGTTGGACTACTGTCAAATTAAAAAATGGTGAAAAGACACAAGAACAGCAATTTAGAGAGCTAAAGGCTGGCGGAGATGCTAATCATGTTAGAAATATTGATGATTGGAAGAAAACAGAGCCTCTAATTTTCGATGAAAAATCTCCTATAAGTGAACATAAAACTGTGTATGCAGTATGGGGTGAAAAAGGTATTTCACTAGTGCCTAACTGGTCAGAAAATGGCATAGAAAAATCTGGAATAGTAAATGTGCCTATATCTAATGGAAAACCTGGTGATAAAGTTACTTTAACTTCTGTCTACGGGCAAGGAGATTTTGTAAGACCAGGATATTCACTTGTTGGTTTTTCTGTAAATAAAGACGCTAAAGAACCTGATAAAAATGAGACTTTATTAAATGGTAAAGTTATAGATAGATTTTTGCGTGATGGCGACACATACACTTTACCTGAAAATTATACTGACGGAATGAAACTCTATGCTGTATGGAAACCATATTTCACGGTAAAAGCTTCAAAAGAATGGAGCCCTGAGTATTCACTTGATAACAATAAAAATAATTTACAATTAGCTCTTTTAGGTAGACCTGCAGTGGGTGCTTTTGGTGGAGAAGTAGTAGATGTAGATGGTCAAGCCATATATTATCCTATGCCTGGCACAGAAAAAGATTATACTGGGTCTGGAGAAGTGATATGGGAAAACATGCCATCTTATGACGGAAAAGGTAAGAGAATGTCATATCTAGTAGTCGAACTAGTTGACGACACGATGAAACAAGCCTTTAAAAATGGTTCAACAGATATGACAGACTATGGAATAATAATCTCACCTATGTCGGGTACACCTGGTACTGATACTTTCAAACCTCCAAGAAAAATTCAACCTGTCGGATTTGAAGGAGAAGGAGGAGTAGACGCTTTTACAGGTGCTACTGTTAGATCACATTTTACTGATACAAATTATAATAATGCAGTAAATCCACATGACACTTCTGATTTTGGGTATTTTGACACATATGGATATAAAACAGTGTTGACAAATACAAAAGCTGAAGTCGTTATGCCGATTATTGACCAAGTAAAGGTAAAAAAGACAGAGCCGCGAAATGATATTACTATTAATATTAAGGACGACATTACAGATATAGATGAAAGTTATACAGTAAAAGGGAAAATAGATTTTGCAGCAGATAGTAAAAGTGACATAGAATACACCGCAACTTATAAAAATGGAGAATGGACAATTGTTTTTAACCCTTATGGTGAAGCTATTTCCCTTGATAAAGAAAATTCGAATTCAGAAAAATTAGTTTTAAAAACAAAAGATCCACTTGAAGTTGATGATAAAATAACAGCTTCTTCACAAAAAGGTGCTGCAACATCTCCAGTTACTCAAATGATAGTTCAGTTAGATGAACCATCTAGACTTCCTACTGATATCAAACAGGTAAAAAATATCAGCGAAGGCGATAAGTATTATTCAGTAATTGAAGCTAAAGAATTTGAGCTTGAATTAAATGGCATTCCAACAAAAGTAATGCCTTCAAATACTGAATATACATTAGTTGATGAAGCAGGCGAAGAAGTTTTAATTGAAGGAGCACCTATAACTGTAAAAGCAGATGAAACTGGCAAAATTACTTTTAAAATTCCTCATAATGAAACTAATGACGGTAAAATATATAAAATTAAAGTAAAAGAACCAGATAGAGATCCTAATACTACAACAGATTCTGTAACACTAGTTACAAAAGCTCCAAAAATTAGTGCTTTAAATAAAATAGAGGGCTTTGTAGGAGAGCCAATAAAGCCACTAAAAATTACTACAGATAAGGATGCAAATTTAATATTTGATCCGTCTATTTTACACAGTGGTCTATCTCTAGATAAGACAATTGGAGATTATAATAGACAGTGGACAATTAATGGTACACCTACAATAAGTGGACAAAGTTCTTTTGTTTTTAGGTCAGGAGATGAATTTGGAAATAAATCTTTCCTTTATTCTGTAAATATCAATATTTTAGATAGAATAAAAGTTGTAGAAGATACATCGAGTGCAGTTCCTGCTGGCATGCTGAGAGTGACTTTTAAACTCGCTGATGATGCTAAAGGAAAGCTTGAAATTAATGGAAATCCTGTTGAAAATAACAGTATAACTTATGATGTAAAACAAGGACTTGCTTTGTCAGATGCAAAATCTTTAGGCCTTGATATACCTGAAATTGTTGCAGATGATGGATATACTGGTACTACTTGGACTCCAGCTATTCCCGATATATTTAATGAAAGCGGAGAATATATAGCTAGTATAAAACAAAATATTATTGAAACTGATGGAATAGGCGAAATACCAGAAGGTTATACAAGAGTTAAGTTTGTCACTGGTAATGGAGTTGAATTTACAAACGCTAAAATTTATGATGTTTTAAATGGAATGACTCTACCAGCTTATTATTATCCAAACTACAATGTAGTTGGTAATTTTGAAGAACCAGTGAGATGGACTTATACTGATGGAATGGACACCCTTCTTGCTGAGCCTGGAACATTAATCGTAGGAAAAGCTGGAGATAAAGCTCCAAAAGAGATAGAGATTAAAGCCGATGCTAAGTCTACAGGAAATATTAAGATAACAGTTGAGTCAGAGAATTTAATTGACAAAGAAAACAATGTATTAACTGTAAAAGAAGATAGTATATGGCATGATATTAAATCTGAGGCAGAAAATCTTCTAAATGTAAATTCTGAAGAGTCTATTCTTTGGACATTAAATGGGGAACCTATAACTGATGCAACTCGTTTTAGTGATGATTCGACTATTAAAGTGACTGTCGTTAAAAATATTGTCACTGGTACGAATAAATTAGATGCACCAAGAGAAGGATACACTAGACTTGAATTTAATGCAGATAGCGAAAATTCAGATGCAGTAATTAGCTATGGGGAAATCAAGGATATAGAATATTTTTATATTGATGCTCTAAATGGCACTGAAGTTTCTGTTCTAGGACTTGAAAATATCACAGCGACAAAAGAGGGAAATGCATTTAAAGAGTGGAGTCCTACACTTCCAACTTATGGAAATGTAGAACAGCTTCCTGATAAAGAGTTTACTGCTATATATGAAGCTCTAGATTCGGTAATAGCATTTGTACCAAGCGATATAAATAATCCGGCTAATGCTAATGATGAAAACATCCCAACCACTGACTCTAATGGCAATACTATAGATAGAAATAATTATGTAGTAGTTGCATTCAAATTAAATCCAGAAAATTCGGGGACTTTGAGTTTAGGTGAGCTTTCTAATGAATCTGTAATTTCAGCATTAGTATCTAAAAATACAGATTGGGCAAATGTTGAAATGCCAAAAACAATTGCCAATGCAAGTTACGATTTTTGGTATTGGGAAGATTTAACTGGAAGTGTTAATGATGGCGATGTCAGAATAGCAAACTTTATAACAAGTGGACAAGAAATTAGTGCAGATAGTGCTGATTTACCAGAAAACTACCACAAAGTTACAATAACTAAAGGTACTGGTGTAGAAGATGATGCACTCTTTGGAAAATCTTATGCAGTTAAAGAGTTAGCTACTCTTCCACAAGATAAATTCCCAGTATTAACTGCAAGTGAGGGATATAAGAATCCTACTTGGAATGTTGAAGAACCTTGGAATGTTAAAATGCAAGATAAAGATATTGAGTTTACTGCGTCAGCTGTATCGACAGATTTTGATAATGAAAATGTCGATAAAATCGAAATCAAAACTCAGCCAGAGCTAAACTATAAAGACGGAGAAAATCTTGATTTAACATCTTTAGTAGTAACACTGACAGATAAGAATGGAAACAAAGTAGATGTTCCATTTGAAAAGTTTGCAGAGTATGGTTTAACAACAAACCCAGAAAATGATACTACACTAACTGCAGATAATAATGGTAAACCAGTAGAAGTAAGTATCAATGAAAATGTAAAGGCGAACACTGATAATTTAACAGTTGTACCTTTCTCAAATGAAAGTGTAATAGCTTTTGAGCCAAGTGACAAAGTTAATCCAACTGATAAAACAGATGAAAATATTCCAAAAATAGATAAAGATGGAAATGAGATTAAACTTTCTGACTATACTATTGTGGGATATGTGGCCAAAGAAAATGGTACTTTGACATTGGGCGATTTAACTAATAAAGAAGCCATTTCGCTCCTAGTTAAAAATGCTACTCCTTGGGCAGATGTTCAGGCACCTACACCTGTGGGAAATGAAGGTTACAGATTTGGTTCTTGGAATCCTAATCTTGAAACAGAAGGCAATGTAAGTGAAAAAACTTTTGAAGCAAGTTTCTATAAAGCTGATTCTATCATTCCAAAGAATGTAGATAATGCTACTAATCCGGATACATCAAGATATTCACTAGTAAAATTTGTAACTTCTGATGAAAACAAAGGAAGTGTGATAGCTAAAGAAGATTCAGGTTCTACAGAATTCTGGGTTGATGTAAGGGAAGGAAATGTAATTTTTGCAGATTTAAGTGAAAAGGTGAATGTGACTGCAAAAGAAAATTATATTTTCAAAGATTGGACAAAAGATGACTTAACTATAGTTAAGGAAGCAACTAGAATTAATGAAGAATTTGTAAAAGTAAATAGTGAAATTACAATTAAGGCAAACTTCAGTGATAACTTTGAGAGCATCATTCCTGGAACTGGAAATACTAAACCAGAAGGATATGTTACAGTAATATTTACTTCAGGAGACAATGCTAGTCTTGATGGAGAAAAAACTTATTATATTAAACCTGATGGTTCAGTTAGACTTGGAGATATTATAGAAAAAGCTCCGATTATAAATCCTAATGAAGGCTTTAAAGTATCAGAGCCAAACTGGAAAAAAGAAGGAGAAATTAAGAGCCTAGATATTTTAGAAAAGATAACTTCAGATATAACTTTAGTGGCAAATGTAGCAAAAACTGATGCTGAAAGTTATACTCCGGTTATTAACAATTTATCCGTAGGTAAAGATGCTACAGTTAGTCCAACTGATTTTATTTCAAACTTAAATAAATCGGTAAAAGTTGGAGAAGATACTTTTGATAAATTACCAACTGGAACAAAAGTAGAATTTGTGGGCGATGCTCCAGATACTACAAGTGCAGGAGAAAAAGAAGTTACCTTAAAAATAACTTATCCAGATGGATCTGAAGATGAAATTAAGGCGAACTTAGAGGTACTAGACCCTCCTAAAAAAGAAGCAGAAATTTATACACCAGTTGACAACAACCAAACTGTAAAAGCTGGTCAAAAACCTCTAGCTTCAGACTCAGTTAAATTTACAAAGGACGGCGAAGATGTAGCTATACCAGATGGAGCTGTAATTGTTTGGGCAAGTGAACCTGATACTTCAACTACTGGAGTAAAAGATGGCACGGTTACAATAATCTATAGTGATGGAAGTAGGGAAAATCTAGCTGTAAAAATTACAGTTGAAGAAAAAGACCCAGATATCATTCCAGTAGAAAATGCTGATACTCCAATAAAAGATGGTTATGTAAGAGTTGTATTTGAAAAAGATAATAAAATTAAAGAACTAAAAGGCACAACTATTTACGATGTTCGCAAAGATTCTGATGTTAGATTGGGAGATTTAACAAAACCAGAAATAACTCCAATGGATGGTTATAAAGTTTCTGAGAGTCCTTGGAAATTAAATGGCGATAAGTTAGACGAACTAAAGAGAATTAAAGACTTTACAGAAAAAGAAACAGTAACAATAACGGCAACTGCTGATGAGAATCAAGCTCTCGCTAACGAACCTACTGTAATAAATCAAACTGTAATATCTGGCGAAACTCCAATAGCTGAAAAACATGTAAGTAATATAAATGAATTACCAGCGGGAACAAGTGTAAATTATAAAGAAACACCACCAACAGAAGTTGGTACACATGATGTAACTATTGTAATTAATTATCCAGACGGAAGTTCTGAAGAGAAAACTACAAAGATTACAATTGTAACAGCTGATGCTATAGTTCCAGTCCTTCCAAAAGATCCATCTAATCCTGACTCTGGTGAAACTGAAAATCCAGATGAAACACGCTATGTATTAGTAGAGTTAAAAGCTGGAGAAAATGGAACATTAGAAAAAGTTGGAGACAATAAGACACTTAAATTCTATGTTGATAAAACTAAAAATGTTACTTTTGGAGATATTTCATCTAAAGTAAATCCAGTTCCTAATGAAGGTTATGATTTTACTAACTGGACTGGTGAAGATGGAACAGAATTAACTGAAAATTCTAAGATTACAGATAATTTAGTTGCGACTGCTAATTTTACAAATAAAGCAGCTTCCAATGAACCTAAAGTAAATGATGTTAGAGGAAGTGACAAAACTATAGGCGGAACTGGAGTAGCTGGAGCAAAGATTGAAGTCAGTCTTCCAAGTGGAGAAAAACTTACTACAACAGTTGGCACAGATGGAACATGGAAAGTTGAAGTTCCAGAAGGGACTAATCTTCAAGCTGGAGATAAAATAGAAGTTACTCAAACAGAAAATGGTAAATTACCAAACAAAACTACAGCAGAAGTTTTAGAAAAAGATGTATCAAAAACACCTACAATTCTTCCTGCAACTGAAGGAGATACAAAAGTAACTATCACAGTTCCTGAAAAAACAGATGGAACAGTAGAAGTTGTAGTTAATAAAGGTAAAGATAACGAAAAAACTTATACCGCTACAAAAGATACAGATGGAAACTATATTGTAAATCTAACAGAAGAACTTAAAGCTGGAGATACAATTGATGCAGTATTTACTGAAAAAGATAAAAAATCTACTGAAGCAAGTACTGTCACTGTGCAAGGAAAAGAGGCATCAGATGCAGTTAAATATAATCCAGTTGCACAAGAGATTACTAAGAAATTTGGTGAATCAGTAACAGAAAATGAAATAATTGGAGCAGTCACAGTTCCAGATTATCCTGAAGATGCAGAACAAAAACCAGTGGTAACAATTGACAAAGGTCAAATACTACCAGATGGAAATTCGCCAGGAGAATATAATATAAATGTAACAGTAACTTATCCAGATAAAACAGAGGATAGAATAACTGTTAAAGTAACTATTGTTGAAGATGAAGTTAAGCCTTTAGCAGATACAATAGAACCAAATATTCCAACAAAAACTCCAGTAGGAGATATCAATAATCTTACAGATACTGAAAGGGAAGAAATCGCAGATAAGATTAAAGAAGCCAATAAAGATATTTTCCCTGAAAACACGACAGTTTCTGTAGATAATAAAGGTAATGCAACTATTATTTATCCAGATAATAGTGTAGATACTATTGTTGCAACTGATTTAGTAAAACTAACAGAGAGTCCAGAAGATAAAACTTCAAGAAAGCCTGATATCAATAAACTTGAAATTGGTGATATGATAATTTCTGGTAGAGGTGTGGCAGGTTCACAAATTATAGTAACTCTACCTAGTGGAGATACACTTGAAACAATTGTAAATGATGACGGCACTTGGGCAATTAAATTGCCTTCTCCAGTAGAAGATGGCGAAAAATATGTTGCAGTGCAGATAGAAGAAGGTAAAGAACCATCAATTCCTGATGAGGAAAGTGTAATAAAGGACAATAAACCTGAGGAACCAAATATTCCGGATATACCTGAAATACCAGAGTTCCCTGATAGACCTATGCCACCTATACCTGAAAGGCCAGAAAGAGATTATGATGATTACTTTAAATTCCCTATTTATGTAGAGGAAAAACCAGTAATTGAAGAAAAAATAGTTCCACAACGTGAATATCTAATTCATAATGCGTATATGAGTGGATATCCAGATGGCACATTTATGCCAAATGGAAACATGACTCGTGCAGAAGCTGCAGCAATCCTTACAAGGTTATTAAATCTGCCAGTTGCAGACATAAATGCACCTAACTTCACAGATACGCCAAGTGGCTGGTACAATGCATATATTAATGCTATTGTGAAAGCAGGTTATATGAGTGGGTATCCAGATGGCAGTTTTAAACCAAATGCTAAGATAACAAGAGCAGAATTTGCACAACTAATTAAAAATATTGGAAATGAAAACACTACAGTGGCTCCATTTGAAGATATTAAAGGTCATTGGGCAGAAGATGCAATCAATAAAGCTTTTGGCAATGGATATATAACAGGATATCCAGATGGGACATTTAAACCAGATGGCAATATAACAAGGGCAGAAGCTACAGTAATTTGCAATAAGATGTTTGACAGAAAAGTTGATATAATAGGTCAACTAACAGATTTATCTAATGTAGGTTCAATAAAATTATTTAAAGATGTAGACTCATCACATTGGGCTTATTTTGAAATAATGGAAGCTACAAATGACCATAGATTTTATAGAAGAACTATTGGGCTAGTAGAGGAAAATTGGACAGAAATTAGATAAAATTAAATAAATATACTAAAATAATAATGGTATATTTTAAGAGAGACGAGTAATGCTTGTCTCTCTTTTTTTGTATGACGGGCATGTTCTAATGCTGGGGTGAAATTCCCTAAGGAGCGTAGTTGTCGACGAATCCCATAGCAACTTGCAAGTTTCACATGGTGAC